>DMJL01000286.1 GCA_003451785.1 Bacteroidales bacterium | reverse complement strand
GTTTCCGACATAAAAAAGGTTTTCGCATGGTACAATCTGCTTGTAGAAAAAGACTTGATAAAGAAGGATGAGCCTTCCGCGGAGAATAAGCACATTGAAGAGGAAGAAAAACAAGGAGAATAATTCCATGTTATAAAAATTGATAGAAAAGTCTGGCAACCCCAGACTTTTTTTTATTTTCGCATCATGTATCAAAAGATTATCCGCCCCATCCTTTTCTTGTTCGATGCCGAGAAGGTTCACCACTTTGCAGGAATGCTGTTGATCATTTTAGCCCGATGTTCATTGACAGGAAGATTACTCCGTAAGTTTTTCACGGTAAAACACCCATCGCTTGAGCGAAACCTATTTGGACTGCATTTTCCAAATCCTGTAGGAGTGGCAGCGGGATTCGATAAAGAAGGGAAGCTCTACAATGGTTTGGCAAGTTTTGGGTTTTCTCATGTGGAGATTGGAACAGTTACTCCCAAGGGGCAGCCGGGCAATCCCAAACCACGCATTTTCCGACTACCATTGGATGGCGCTCTTATCAATCGTATGGGGTTTAACAATCACGGTGTGGAAGCTCAGGCTGAAAATCTGCGTCGCAACAAACCCCAACTGATAATTGGCGGAAATATCGGAAAAAACACCCTCACCCCCAACAATCTTGCAATTGATGACTATTGCCATTCCTTTGAAGTGCTTTTCGAACTTGTGGATTATTTTGTAGTAAATGTAAGTTGCCCCAATATTGCCAACCTTACAAAGTTGCAGGATAAAGACGAGTTGTTGGAGTTGCTTCGAGCAATCCAAAAATTGAATCAAAGCAAAAAAGCACCAAAACCCGTTTTGCTGAAAATTGCACCCGATTTAAACTACCACCAGTTAGATGAAATCATTGAAATAGTCTTACAAACTGGTTTAAGCGGCATAATAGCCACCAATACAACCACTACCCGCCTCAATTTGAAATCGCCTGCAGATAAAGTTGCCCAAATAGGCAATGGAGGTTTGAGTGGTACTCCCCTTACCCAAAGGTCAACGGAAGTAATTCGCTACCTGCACACACGCTCCGATGGAAAAATTCCCATTATTGGAGTAGGTGGCATAATGACACCCCAAGACGCATTAGAAAAACTTGCAGCAGGTGCAAGCCTCATTCAAGTTTATACCGGATTTGTATATTACGGCCCGTTTTTAGCTAAGAATATCAACAAACTTATAGTAAAAGGCACCAAGCAATAATGCACAGTGCCTCACATCAGCAAAATTATAGTTGCTCTTCCTATCAAAAGTGCCCCATAGATAAATTCTTGTCAATTAGGGCATTAACATCCTAAGGTCGCGTGTACGAGCTGCCTGTACCCAATCTTCGGGAATAATTTTCCAATTGTTTCGTGGAGCTGGGGTTACTTCCTTTTGCTCACGAAAATAATCCATCATCTCGCTACGCAAATCCTTTTCGGAAGTAAAAACGATTCTTTGGCGCAATGACTCGTGGGGTATTCCTGCACCAATAGTCAGGTGGTCGCCACCACCGCTTCCACGGTAGGAATTAATAGCAACCCTATAAACTTTATTTTGTTGAAATGGGGTACCGTCTTCCAAGCTCAAAATGGTAATTCTTTGACCTGCAGGCTTAGTAACATCTACTATGTATCGAATACCGGCTGCTGAATCGAAATTAAAGGAAGGATTTCGGAGCCTGAATCGCCCTTGGGCATCCGCCTGAGGTTTACCTTGGGCATTCTCGCGAAAAAGCAATACGCTACAATCGGAAGTTTCCATGGTATTGAGCCACAATCCGTAGGAATGCTCTAAATATCCCAAGATTTCAGCACCAGTGAGTTCCATCACATAGAGATAATTCTCAAACCGATATAAGTTGAAAAAATCGCGCACACGCATAGGTCCTGCCTTAATCACTTCATTGAACGACAATGGAGCTGTAAACGACACATCTGCTTGGGTCATGCGCAATTGCAAGTCGTGAACCAAATCTACGAAAGCAGCCGAACCAAAAAAGGCATCCAAAGACGACATATCTGCTTTCAATTGACCCACCACTTCCGATGAATAGGCAATAATGGCAGTAACATCTTCATCAAAATCTTCGAAAAACACCCTATCAGGAGCCATTCGGGTGGTAGAAATCAATTCGCTTTTTGTGTTAATAAGTTCATAACGATTTTGTGCATTGCGAAAGAAAACTAACTCGGCAGCACCCACTTTTTCGCCAAAGGGCCCGGGGCCAATGAGTACAACCTCCTCTCCTTGGCTATTTGTAACATTCAAAAGCCATTCCCTATGGTCGTGCCCCATAAAAATCACATCGAAGCCCGGCACAGTAAGTGCTACATGGTGAGCCGCATTTTCTATCATACGCTGCCCCGGCTCTGGTGTTGCGCTACCCAATCCCGAATGGAACAATCCTACGATTGCATCGGGGTTCTCTTTCTCTTTGATATGCCGTACCCAATATTTGGCAGACTCTGCCAATTCTTGAAACTGCATACCTTTCCAAAGTTTTTCGGGCAACCAAGTAGGTACCCCAGGAGTGGTAAGACCCAAAACTGCTATTCTAACTCCTTGACGGCTAATAATGGTATAGGGCTTGAAGAATGGTTCTCCGGTTTCGGTGTTCAAAACATTTGCCCCCAACCAAGGAAATCTAAACTCTCGCAACAAACGATTGTAAACTTCAGGACCTGCTTCAATATCGTGATTTCCAACGGTAGCAGCATCGAATCGCATAAGGTTCATTACCCTGCTAAACAGATTTTTGTCGGCTTCTTGCACAAAGTGTGCAAAATATCCAGCCGGTGAACCTTGAATTAAATCGCCATTATCCAACAAAATTAAATTGCTACCGGGTTGCGCCCTTGCGGCCCGCACCAAGGTATAAACATGTGCCATGGATGCATTAAACGGGCGATCGTTAACAAAATCGTAAGGAAAAATTCTTGCATGTATATCCGCTGTAACCAAAATCTGAACCCTTACTTCGCGAGCGATTGCAGAAACCGCTACAATAGCAGTAAAAATGAAGCTAAGCAGGAACAATCTTGTAATCTTCATGATAAAAAAGGATAAAAATTTGAATGAAATTGCCGTTAAAAAAACAAAAGTAAGGGTGTATAAAACAAAAGACATTCGTTTAGGAATGCCTTCTGCAATAGATTTACAAATTTTTACTGTCCTAAATAGGCTTTCAACAATTTGCTTCTCGAAGTATGCTTAAGCCTTCTGATGGCTTTTTCTTTTATTTGGCGTACCCTTTCGCGGGTTAGGTCAAACTTTGCGCCAATCTCATCCAATGTGAGCCCATGATTCATTCCTATTCCAAAATATAGATTTATCACATCCCGTTCCTTTTCGGTAAGGGTGGCAAGCGACCGTTGTATTTCCTTTGCCAGCGATTCGTAGATAAGACTCGAATCGGCATTGGGTGAATCTTGGTTTACATAAACATCGAGCAAACTGGCATCTTCTCCCTGAACCAATGGAGCGTCAACCGAAACATGATGTGTAGATATACGGAACGATTCGGTGATTTTCTCTTCTTGGATATCAAGAGCTTCTGCCAACTCCTCGGCCGATGGGGGTCTTTCAAACTTTTGCTCAAGTTTGGATGCCTCCTTCTTAATCTTATTTAGCGAACCTACCTGATTGAGAGGCAACCTCACAATACGCGACTGCTCGGCCAAAGCCTGCAGAATAGATTGCCTGATCCACCAAACAGCGTAGGATATGAACTTAAAACCACGCGTTTCATCAAACCTTTTGGCTGCCTTTATCAAGCCAAGATTTCCTTCATTAATCAAGTCGGGAAGACTCAAACCCTGATTCTGATATTGCTTTGCAACAGAAACCACAAACCTGAGATTTGCTTTGGTAAGCTTTTCTAAGGCTGCCTGATCGCCCTGCTTTATGCGCTGGGCAAGCTGCACTTCTTCGTCGGCAGTGATAAGCGGCACTTTGCCTATTTCCTGAAGATACTTATCCAGCGAAGCAGTATCGCGATTGGTAATAGATTTAGAAATCTTTAATTGTCTCATGAAACTTTAGGTGAGTTAAACAATTTATGCGCAAAACTTTTGAAGGGCAAAACTATTCTGTTTTGTAGTCGGAAAAAGTGCACAAAGGTACTACAATTTTTTGCACAAATCATAAAAAATTTTAACGCATTTTATAAAAATAAGTGAACAAAAAATTTGGATTTCATCCGATACTGCCCCAATAAGGTTAAACACATTTTGCGATGATTTATTTTGTCAAAATAATGTTTTTTCCTAATTGGGGCAAATCTTATTATTTGCTAATTACCAGCGGCTATTTTGTTCGAATACCATTTCTTCTGTTAGAAAATCAAGGATAAATTGGGATCTTTTTTTAATTTAACCCCATTCCGTAAAATGCTCTTTGACCGTTGGGATAAACTCCCTCAATAAGTATTCCTCCCGATTTTTGAGCAAGTAAGTTAGAAAGTTGTTGGGGGCTAGTAACTGCCTCTCTGTCTAAACTTGTGATGATAAAGCCCGGACGGATACCTGCTGAACGAAACACACCGGCAGTTCTCGAAACTGTAGCAACACGCACACCGTTTTTCAAATTCAGGCGCGTTAGTTCTTCCTGTGGTACTGCTTCGAAGGTAGCTCCTATTTGCTCCGACCTTGTAACGCGCTCCTGCGTAACTACAGCCACCTCACCAAATACATTTTTGAGTTTTGCCTTTGTTTCTCTTTGGCGTCCTTCGCGAATGTAGCGCACGGTAATTTCGTCGCCGGGGCGTCTTTGCCCAACTGTGCTGGTGAGTTCGGTTGGATTGGTAATCCTAACATCATCAATGCCTATGATAAGGTCGCCGCTCTTTAAACCTGCTGCTTCGGCGGCTCCGCCAGCTACAACTTCTTCTACAAACGCTCCTCTAAATTCTGTGATACCGCGTTCCTGCGCTTGCACACTGTTTAGTTCACTAATGCGCACTCCAAGCATTCCACGCTGCACCTGGCCAAACTCTTTGAGGTCATTTACAACTTTTTGGGCAATGTTGGCCGGAATAGCAAACGAATATCCGGCAAATGCACCGGTATGAGATGCAATGGCTGTGTTGATACCGATCAGTTCGCCACGGGTATTGATAAGTGCTCCACCACTATTACCGCGATTCACAGCAGCATCGGTTTGTATAAACGATTCGATGCTAAATTCACCCCCAAGTATATTGATATTTCGGTTTTTGGCACTCACAATGCCGGCTGTGATAGTAGAGTTGAGATTAAATGGATTGCCAATAGCTATAACCCACTCACCTAATCTTACATTGTCGGAGTTTCCAAAACTTAAATAGGGCAAATTGCGTTCTTCAATCCTTAGCAATGCGATGTCGGTATTGGGGTCTTTACCTACCACAGTAGCATCATACACCCTCCTATCGTTGAGCGTAACCTGTATTCTTTGAGCGTTATCAATTACATGGTTGTTGGTAATCACCAGTCCATCGCTGCTTATGATTACACCGCTACCTGTGGCAGTAACTGGACGGGCTTCGCCGCGAGGCATGGGACCAAAAAAGAAATCGCGGAAATGATCGGGCATGCCAAAGAACTCGGGCATTTGCGCTTGTCGCTGCTGTTGCTCGGTCTGTATGTGTACTACTGTGTTTACTGTACTCTCCGCCACAAGAGTAAAGTCCGGAAGCCCTGATGGAAGATCTGCAAGGTATCGTGCAAGCTGAGTGGGGGCAATTTCTTGTTGCAGGCTACCCAAGCCAAATTGACCGGGATTTCCCGAACTGCGAAGCACCCAATGATTTACACTAAGTGTAACAATACTACCCAGTATTGCAGCAACTATTAAACTCCAAAAATTTTTCATGGCACTCATACTTTTGTTTATTGAACATTTAATTTTTACTTTTTCAAATAATGCGTTGTTCTACATTCCGAATCAAAAACCATATTTTGTAAACCAAACGAATGTACACAAAATACATGCCTTGAATGCATTTTACTTTCTTAATAAATTTTAAATATTCATTAAAATCAACCATTTTTTTTAACAAAGGTTTGAACCGAATGAAAAAACTTCAAAATTTTGCTTCATGGGAAATTTTTTTTTGCGTTTGAGGCAAATTGATCGACTTACGCAGCACCCCTGTTCGATAGTGTAATTCATATTCTTTAATAGATCGGTCAATAGATTTTTTTGATTATGCCAAATTGGCACTTTTGAAATATTTTGTTTCAAAATTTTGGCAATTTGCTACACCTCTTATTTTCTATCACCCACTAAAATCAAAAGTTTTATTGTCGATTTTGGTGGCAATGAACCTTGATGGCACAAAAGCGTTTTTTTGTTAATTTTGGAGTGCGAAAATACCTAGTATGGCAAAGCGGCGAAACCGACAAGAATTTGGCTTTATTTCTGTTTTTTTGGGGCTTGTTTTGGGCTTCTTTATAGGCTCAGCAATAGTTTTTTGGTACACAAGCCGAGATGAGGGAGCCAATCTTTTCTCCAATGCCTGGGATTACATAGGAAATCTATTCGAGCCTGAAACACAAGCCGAGCAAGTTGCAGCAACGGAAAATGAAGCTTCTGCCGCTACTAATGGTTTGGAAAGACAGCGCAACAATAGGCGTATTGCAATACCTGACCCGCTGACTCAAGGCAATGTGGTTGATGATAGTATTTTGGTGGTAAACAACGAAATAGATGCCGACACTATCCCTGCAAACCAGCATACTACTCAGGATTTGCATCAAGGTACCTTGGCAACTACGGTAGGTCAAAATGAGGCAAGTGCAACGGTTACTCGCAACCGAGATCAAATGCGCATTGCTCAAGAAAGACTTATTCACATAAGAGCATACAACAAAGATCCCGAATCCTATAGCCCACGCCAATCAGATGCCATTCGCCAACTCGATTCCTTGCTTGGTGGTAGCAACCAATTGCAGCAACCGGGAAATTTTATTATCGTTGAATTTTGGGTGTCGCCCATCAATGCACGGGGCTATATTTTTGCACAAAACAAGTTGCAACTATTTGGTCTTCAAGAAATAAATGCGTTTGGATTGGAAACCGATGGAACAAGGCTTTTTGTGCGATATGCAGATAATTTTTATGTGATTGGCTTAAACAACGATTTCACACCATTTGCACCAGCATTTCCCGACGAAACTGTAGCATTGCAACAACGATGGCCATAAAATTTTTCAAATTTCAGGGTGCAGGAAACGATTTCATACTTTTTGACGACCGAAACAAGGTTTTTGAGCCCCACCTCCCTAAAAGGACTGCACTGATTAAGCAACTTTGCAATAGAAATTTCGGCATTGGAGCCGACGGGCTTATGCTGCTTAGAAAATCAGAAACGGCTCATTTTGAAATGCAATATTTTAATTCTGATGGGCTACTCGGCAGTTTTTGCGGCAACGGAGCCAGATGTATTGTTGCTTTTGCCAACCATCTGGGCTTGCACGATACAGATGTATTGTTCATGGCAAGCGATGGGATTCATGCAGCTAAAATCCAATCACAAAACGGAAATCTTTGGGATATCTCAGTTCAAATGGCCGATGTGGTTACCTCAGTCAACTATCAAGATGGTGAAGTTGTGAATACAGGCTCGCCCCATGTGATGGTTTTTACTAATGCAATAGATGAAATTGCAGTATTGCAGGATGGAAATCGCATACGGAATGATGCAAGTTACCAACCTGCTGGGGTGAATGTCAATTTTGTACAAATTAAAGGCAATGACACAATAACGATTCGCACCTACGAGCGAGGAGTGGAAAACGAAACTCTTGCATGCGGAACCGGAGCTACTGCAGCAGCTATTGCAGCGTACAAAATTGGAGTAAGAAACAGTGAAAACGCTTATACCATTGAAGCACTTGGCGGGCAACTCAAAGTGAAGTTTTCTGTGGAAACCATGGGTAACATTGCCAAGTTTACCAATATTTGGCTTAGTGGACCGGCTCAATGGGTTTTTACAGGACAATTAATGGATTAGAGCAATAGGAAACATAAAACACTAAATCCGAAATTAGAATGCTGAAAGGAAAAAACATTCTCCTTCGTCCGCTTGAACTTCAAGATGTGGAAAACATATATCAATGGGAAAACAATCCAGAGAATTGGCTTGTAAGTAGTACAACCACACCATTTTCCAGATTTTTTCTCGAACAGTTTGTTCTTAATTCTCAAAACAATATATATGTTGATCTACAACTTCGATTGGCAATCGAGGATGCAACTGGAAAATTGGTTGGTGTAATTGATTTATTTGATTTTGACGCTCTTAATCGCCGAGCCGGTGTAGGTATTCTCATTGAAAGCAAGATGCGCAAGCAGGGATATGCGGCACAGGCTCTGGATGTAATTTCAGATTATGCTCGAAATATTTTGAATATGCACCAACTTTATTGTAGCATTGGAAGCGATAACGAGATCAGCCTCAAATTATTTGAGAAATCCGGGTTTAATGTTACCGGCAAAAGGCATGAATGGATTTGGAGACCCGAGGAGTGGTTGGACGAATATTTTTTGCAAAAAATTCTTTAAATTATTCAGGTTTGTGAAAAAGTCACCTCATGTTATTTTCCAATTCCTGAAAACCCTAATTTCTTAATTTTCAATTAGATCGTTCATGGTTAAAAAAAGTAGTAAAAGTAAAATATTCAACACTAAACAAATCTTGGCTTTTGTGGCATTAATAGCCATTGCCGTTGGTTTAACAGTATTGTACTTAGGTTATTCCGCCGTTTTTAAGCCCAACATAAATCTCGAAGAAGAGCACACACATATTTACATTCCCACAGGTAGCACCTACGACGATGTGAAGAGGATAATTACAGAAATGGAAATTCTGAGAAATCCCGAAACATTCTTTTGGTTGGCACGCCAAAAAAATTACCCCAATCTGGTAAGAGCCGGTAGGTATCGTGTGGAACGAGGGATGAGCAACAACCGATTGGTAAACATACTTCGAGGTGGGCGACAAGCACCCGTAAGGGTTACATTCAACAATATCCGCACCAAGCCGCAATTGGCAGGTGCTCTTTCTCGCAACCTTGAAGCCGACTCTTTGCAGATTTTAGAAATGCTCAATAACGCTGAAATTGCAGCCAATTTTGGGTTTGACTTGTTCACTATCAATCTGATGTTTATACCCAATACCTATGAGTTTTTTTGGAACACATCGGCCGAGCAGCTTTTTGAGAGAATGCATGTTGAATATCAACGCTTTTGGACTGAGGAGCGCACAAATAAAGCCATTCAGTCAGGCCTTACACCTATCGAAATAGGAATTTTGGCAAGCATCATAAGACTCGAAACCCGCAAACGCGATGAAATGCCTCGTATGGCGGGAGTTTACATAAACAGGTTGCGTAGAAACATACCATTACAAGCCGATCCTACTGTGGTTTTTGCCATTGGCGATTTTTCAATTAGACGAGTACTCAGAAGACATTTAGCTTTTGAATCGCCTTTCAACACATATCTAAATACGGGTCTTCCACCAGGACCCATTAGTCTGCCAGAACCTTATGTAATTGATGCAGTGCTCAATTATGAGCAACATAATTATTTGTTTTTTGCTGCACATTACGATTTTAGCGGGTATCATATTTTTGCCCGCACCTATGCAGAGCATCGAGAAAATGCACGAAGATACCATAGAGAGCTAAATGCAAGGAATATTATGCGTTAAAGAAAATTTTTAACAAAATTTCTCATTCCCTTCCCTTTCCTTCTGTGGTTTTTCTACCTTTGCTGCCAAATTTTTTAAAATGAAGCAAATTAAGTTTGGAACCGATGGTTGGAGGGCAATCATAGCTAAAGATTTTACAACCGAAAATGTAGCCCGCGTATCAGAGGGAACAGCACTCTGGGCATTATCCAAGACTTCTTCGCCCGTGGTTGTGGTTGGACACGACTGTAGATTTGGCGGCGAGTTATTCACAGAGGTAGTAGCAAAGATTCTTGCTTTTCATAATATAAAGGTTCTGCTAGCTAAGGGTTTTGTCTCTACACCCATGATTTCATTGGGGGTGCTAAAGAATAATGCATTCTTGGGAGTAGTAATCACAGCCAGCCACAACCCACCAGAATACAATGGCTATAAATTAAAGGGCAGCTACGGTGGTCCCTTGCTGGAAGAAGACATTCATGATGTAGAAACCTTTATACCCGACAAAAGCAGCTACGACATTGACAGTTGCTCTTTGGAATCGCTTATAGATAAAGGTATTGTGGAAAATGTAGATCTCGAAACACTCTATTGCAACTATCTGGAGGAAAAATTTGATTTGAATCAAATACGAGAATCAAAATGGCAGTTTGCCTTCGACGCCATGTATGGCTCAGGACAAAATGTGATGCGCAGACTTTTTCCTGATATAACCTTGCTACATTGCGAGCGACAACCCCTATTCAATGGAATACCCCCTGAGCCACTGATGCGAAACCTTGGTGAATTTTCGGAGGTAATCAATCTTTCGGGCGAGATTGATTGCGGACTTGCAGTGGATGGCGATGCCGACCGTACTGCCTTGTTCGACAATCAAGGCAACTACATTGACTCGCACCATGTAATTCTATTGCTGATTTATTACTTGCACCACTACAAAGGAATGAAGGGAAAGGTAGCAACCGGATTTTCTTCATCCGTAAAAATCAACAGATTGTGCGAAGCCTTCAAGATTCCTTTGGAGATTGTAAAGATCGGTTTTAAGCACATAGCAGGTTTGATGCTCAAAGAAACCATTTTGGTGGGCGGAGAAGAATCGGGTGGCATAACTGTGGCCGGGCACATACCGGAGCGCGATGGAATTTACAACGGCCTGGTTATCTGGGAAGCGATGGTAAAAACCGGCAAATCGCTGCGACAACTCATTGATGATGTGTATGCCATAACCGGTAGTTTCGCCTTCGAACGCTCCGACCTGAAACTTTCGCAAACCGATAAAGACCGTATTGTAGAAAATTGCAACAATAAAGCTTATTCCAAATTCGGAAAATGGCAGGTAGTTCGTGAAGAAAACTTAGACGGCTTCAAGTATTATCTGAGCGATACCCAATGGTTTATGATTCGCCCTTCGGGAACTGAGCCTGTTTTAAGAACTTATGCTGAGGGTGCAACTAAGTTGGAGGCTTTAGAAATACTGCTCGATGGGTACAACACTATCATGAATCAAAAACCATAGAAAGCGAAAGCCAAACGGCAAAATGTAGATTTAGCTTAGAATTTATCTGATTCATATACAAATTTCCATACCTGCTTATTTCTGCTTCATTTCTCCCAAATTCAAGGATGCAACTACATCCATGATGTGAGCTGTGCTTGATATTGCCTGTTCTCAAAATCAGTTACAATTTTAGTACTGGTTTTTCTCTGCAATGGAAATATCAGGGTGCAAAAAATCGGATGTTCAACCCAGATGACTTTGGTTGCTTTTTGTGCAACTACATTAGCCCTAAAACAGCTTGGAGAAACATGGTTTATCCAATTTCGCAAAATGAAAGCAAAATGCGTTTCAATTTATTTTTTCTTTTTATGAGACTTTGCTAATCATGCTTTAATTTTGTGCTTCAAATTATTAATTGACCGATGAATCTTACACTTTTGGTTTTGGCTGCCGGCAAAGGCAGCAGGTATGGTGGAATGAAACAACTCGACCAGGTTGGACCTTCGGGCGAAACCATCATGGACTACTCAGTTTATGATGCCATTAGGGCGGGTTTTAATAAAGTTGTTTTTGTAATACGGCGGAGCTTCGAAGCAGAATTTCGCGAAGTTTTTGTAAACCGCCTGAAGGATAAAATTCAGGTTGAGTTGGTGTTTCAAGAACTCGACAACCTGCCAATGAACACACCTTTTTCGCCCGAACGCGAAAAACCCTGGGGTACCGGACATGCTATATGGGTGGCCCGAGAACATATTCATGGCCCTTTTGCCGTGATCAATGCTGATGATTTCTACGGAGCATCAGCATACCAAACCATGGCAACTTACCTATTGGATCATGTTGCCAAAACAACCGAACTCTACGCCATGGCAGGGTATCAACTTGAGAAAACTCTTTCGGAGCATGGCCATGTTTCCCGAGGAATTTGCACTGTGGATGACAATGGATTTTTGGTAGATGTGAAGGAGCACAATGCTATCCAACGCATCGAAGGAGGAAGGATTGCAATCGTAGAAGGAGAAAGAAAGAAAAGATTGAACCCCGATGATATTGTTTCGATGAATTTCTGGGGATTTGCTCCCGATATTTTTGCAAAGCTTGAAGAAAAGTTGCTTTTCTTTCTGAAAGTAAATGCAAACGATCTAAAAGCTGAGTTTTTTATTCCCAAAGTGGTAGATGAATTTATCAGTTCAGGGAAAATCAAAGTAAGAGTATTGCCCTGCGATGCGTCGTGGTTTGGAGTTACCTACCGTCAAGATAAAGAAATGGTAGTAGAAGCTTTAATCCAATTGGTAGCAAGTGGCGATTATCCTGATAATCTGTGGAAATAGCCTGTTATTCTTTTTAAAACGGCATTATTTTTTAGATTAACACATAATTTTGGAAGCAGGTTTTGGCAATGCCAAATCCTGCTTTTCTATTTACTGCGAACACTTCGGGGGCGTAGTCTTGTGCGTGTAATCAGCTACAAACCTTCCATCCATTCGGGCTGTTGCCCAATGTTTCGCCAACTGCCGATATACAAGAACTTATCAACAAAATGGATTTACAGTGCATAAAAATTCAAATCGCACAAAATCAAGGCTAATATGTTTGAAAACGGTTTGATGTAGTCATTGGGTATTGATTTGATGCATTTTGAACAACAATATTGCAAGAATCAAATACCATGTTGCGGCAGGTAATTACAAAATCCGTAGTACACAAATCTGAAATTAGAAAATATGAAACCCAGTATTTACTCAATAATATCGATAGCTAACTGCAAGTTGGGTTGAAATGCTGCCAATGGCGGACCTGGTATAGCCACAGTAGCGGATTTGCTGGCTTCGTCTCTTTCCGCCGTGATAAAGCCAAAGCGGGGCAGTGATCCCGAAAATGGCACCTAGCCCACTATTGTGGCTACACCATGTAATCGGCTGCCGTTCTTGTCATTCATCGCTATTCTTCAAAATAGGCAATTAGAATTTCTTTTGGCAAAAGATTGTTTTGGAAATAATTTATTTCAGTTTTTGCCCAAAATTTAATATTTATTGTTCCCATTGCTCCATTGTCATACCAATTTCCTGCTCTATCTTGAAATTCCAAAATCCATTTATAGCCTTTTTTGTTTTTTGAATATTCCTTAATTCTTGCCATACCTGTTAATACGAATAAAAGGTATTTTAGAAGTTCATCAAGTTCTTCGTCTGTTTTTCCGAAATGCCAATGAGAACTCCCGAAATGTAAAGTATTTTCTTTGGTATTCAATCGTAATAAAATATCAAATCCATTTTCATCAGATTTGGATATTTTTAATTCTTTGCTGCTTTTTGCTTGATACTCTATGTCGGGATAATTCTTGAGTTTTTCAATTATGAACTCTATCAAGTTATTCTCTGTCATTTCTTATTTTTTTTTGACATTATTGCATGATTAGTCTTTTCTTTCCAATTCAAATTTTTAATCAGTAATGTTTTGGTATTAACATGGTTGAATCTCTCTTTACGCTTGCCGATAACGGTCGCGGCTATGAGCAGTGGCGGATTTTTAGCACAAAAGTTCTACCGAAGAACTACACTTGAACCTACCACAAAACTGGCATACGAAGCACAGCACCTGCCATTACGCCAAACCGCTTTGGGGTGCTGGCCTTCAGTCTTTATTGCTTGTTTGTCAGTCATTTAGTGTCGGTTTTTGTCTTGCGTAGGCTTGGTGGCTCTTTTGTAAAACTTGGCTTTGGCGTGGGCTTGTGCGGTTTTGCAAATGTGCCACCAAAAGCGTGGGCTATGCGCTTAGTCTATTACCAAATGTATGTTTTAAGTCGTTAATTACTATATGAAATTTCCCGTCAAATTTTTTGTTTATGTCGTCATACGAACCAATAAGTTTTTCGTAAATCGGGTTTCCAAAAATGTCTTTCTCGTCTATACTGCGTTTTGAGGCAAGGTTGGAAGCAAACACATCTTTTATTTTTTTCAGTACAATGATTTGTTCGTCTGTGAAGTCGTAAGTGTGTATGTATGAAAGATAGTTTTTCTCAATGCGTTCTTTAGGTGTCGGGATTTTCTTTTTGCCTAAAGCGTGAAGTAAGAAGTCCCAAGCCGAACCTTCGGGAAAGTCGTACATTTTTTGCAAATGCCCTTCGTCCAAAAAAGTGTTTGGTTTGCTTAGCCAGTCGAGGAGTTTAGCAATTTCTGCATCTGTAGGCTGATAGTCGGTTTGTTCGGCTTTTGTTTTCAAGTCAGCCATTACAGGCTCTTGTGTTTTCTTCAATTCTTCTTCAAATATTCGTTTGGCTTCTTCAATGGGGATATTGTCTTTTACAATAATTGAATCTCCGTGAATCTCTACGCGCTGAATTAAATGAGCTGGGTCGAGGTTGTCAATTAAAAAGTAAGCGCCTTTGGGTTGTGGAGTTTTCGGTACTTTTAGTTTTTGGTCGCATGGTTTTACAACTTTTTTGTTTTCTTTTAAAGTTCCCTTTCCGTTGTCTTCCATGCGTTTGCAAAGACCAACAAAGTCAAGAATTTGAAAACTAAACTTTCCTGTTTTGGGGTCAAGTCGTGTGCCACGACCAACCATTTGAATATATTTGCCTACGGATTTTGTCAAACCTGCAAATGCAATGTAACGAACGCAAGGAATATCAACTCCTGTGCTTAAAATGTCAACTGAAGTAACTATGTATGGCTTCTGATACGGTTTTTTAAACCACGCTTTCAGTGTTTCATTCAGTTCGTTGTTTTCTGAAATTACTGCTTCTGCGTAATACGGTTTTTCTGAAAGGTCTTTTTCAAAAACTTTATTTACTGCTTTGGCTAACTCTATACAATGTGCCTGACTAACGCCAAACAGAATTACTTTCTCTCCGTATTGTGTGTTCTTTTTGAGTTCTTCAGCAATACGCAAACAGTTTTCTTTTGAAATGAATTTGCGGTTGAGTTGTTCTAATTTCAGTTTTTTTTCTTCGCCTAAGGCAATGGTATATTTTTCTTGTGGGTCTAAAACATGGTCGAATGAAATTCCGCTTTCTTCGGCTTCTTGTATCAATGAAGAGAGTAACTCGATTGGTTTGTATGGGGCAAGAAAACCTTCGCTGATTCCCCTGTCCATATCAAATTGAAAATCGGGTTCGCCTGTTTCGCAACCAAATAATTTGTAGGTGTCAATGATTGCCAAATCTTCTTCGTCCATTTCTGTTCCTTCTTTGGGTGTGGCTATTCTTGGTGTAGCGGTTAAACCTACTCTCGGACAAAGAAAATGATCGAAGATTAGTTTTCGGTTTACATTAATGCTTCTGTGGCATTCATCAACAATTATTAAATCGTAAAAATTTGAAGGTATATCGCTGTGTATTAACTCTAAGGTATCAATAACTACCACATGAATGCTGGCGTGTTTTCTTGCTCTAAAATTTGAAGTGGTTATCCAACTGCTGGTATGTTCACGGCTGATTAAAGCAAAGCCATCATCAACCGATTGTTTGGCTAACATTCGCCTGTCCACTACAAACAAAATGCGTTTGGCTAAACCGCTAACCAATAATGCTTTTACCAAGGCTACGGCTGTTCGGGTTTTGCCTAAACCTGTTGCCATGTGGATAAGCATTTTTTGTTTGCCTGCTTTGTAGTTTTCTATGATTGTGCGAATGCATTGCAGTTGGTAATGGCGTTCTTTGCCAACGGTAGGGTCGAAACCGCCTGCAATGGTGGTGTCGATGGGGATTTCTTTGTTGGAAGCAATTTTTTTCTGTTGTTCAACCTTGAGCTTCATTTCTTCCAAACTCATAAAGTTGGTTACTTGCTTAAATTCTCCTGCATCTAAGCCACGCCAAGCATTGTCGTAAAACAAAATGCGTTCGGCACTGCAAGCATACAGAAAACGAGGTTTGAGCAATTGCGTAACCACAGTACGCAATTTCAACAGGTCTTTATTTTCTTTATCGAGATTGTTTTCTATTACGGCTAATACTTCTCCGTTCAAATCTTGCAAAACAATATCGGGGCGAATATTTTTAAGATTGCCGTAATCTTTTTTCAGATTATCTGAAATGTCATATACCTGTTGATACAATAAAGTATCGCCAACTTTCCAACCGTATTCATTTACTAATCGTTGAATGATTGGCAAATCGGTAGTAGTGGCTTCGTTAATTTTCTTTGCCATATTATTTCAATAATTTTCGATTTTCTACTTCCACCAATATTTTCATTTGTTGTATGGCTATGGCATTAAGTTTCAACAATCTTTCGTTTTGCTGCAGTCCTTCATTAATAAAAACGGCATTGATATTTTCCATATTACTCAAACAAATGAGTTCATTTATGCTTGCATAATCCCTTATGTTGCCTTTCAAATCAGGGTTTGCTTCTCTCCATTGTTTAGCAGTTATACCAAACAATGCCACATTCAACACATCAGCCTCATTGGCATAGATAACGGAAGTTTGCGAAGCAGAAAGTTCTTTTGGAATTAAATTTTGCTTAATGGCATCGGTATGGATATGATAATTGAGCTTTGCCAATTCTCGCTTGGCACTCCAGCCTATTTGTTTTTGTTCTTCTTCTTTTAAGCGTTGAAATTCTTTGATAAAATACAACTCAAATTCAATGGATATCCAAGCTGCGAATTTGAATGCAATGTCCTTATGGGCAAAAGTACCTCCATATCTTCCAGATTTTGATATTATTCCGTTTGCATTGGTTGTTTGAATCCACTTTAGTGGCGACATTGTAAAAGCATTAAGCCCAGCTTCTTTTTTAAACCTATCAAATTCGATAGGTTTAAAATCTGGATTATATAAGGTTTCCCAAATGCCCAAGTACTCAATAGTATTTCTGTTGCGCATCCAATTACAAATAACTATAAACGAATCCTCGGTTTTATATTTTGCAATATCTGTAAGTGATATATAGTCTGCTGCGTTGATTTGCAGGATTACCACATCGGTTTGCTGTACTTTAATTTTTGCCATTTTATTTATTTCACTTTTTTATTTATACCGATTTCGGTACAATTAAAACTCAAATTTATTTTCCAAACCCCTCGAATCCGAAGTATTAAAAACGAGTCGAATTCTAACCAAGTCAATTTTCTTGCTCATCTTCTACTAATATATTTTCTGGTGCAACAAATTCAACGCCCCAAACATCTGCCAATATTTGGTTGATTTTCTTTTGGGCTTCGGTTTTAATTTTTCTTAACCCTTCTAAAGTGTGCATTTTTACATTAAGCTCATCAACAATTTTTTGTTGTTCAGTTTTATTAGGAAGAAAAACTTGAAAAGTGTAAAGGTGGTCGAGATTAACTCCAGATTGTCCAGCTGTTCTTTGTGAATTATCAATAACAAAATTTTGAATCACAGGATTTTGCAGGTAATAGAACCAATAATCCTTTAAAACCAATTCTTCATTTGGTATTGCTTTCATTAATGCAACATTATAGGCACCCGACATTCCACGAAGAATTTGAAAAACAGGCGGGCCATATCTTGCTATCATAATATCATCTTCTTCAAAAAACTTGGCAACAGTGTCTTTTGACACATAGGTTATATTTTTATCTGATTTAAAATCTCTGATTTGTACAAGTCTAACGTAGCCTTCTCTTGGCTCATTGATAAATTCATCTTTAGGAGGTTGTGAACCGCCAGTATATTTGCATACATCAGACATTACATAAGCAGTCTTTCCTTCACTGTCATTAAAGTAATCAGAAGGCATTTCCCAATTCTTCAACACCAAATCCGCCCCTTCAATAATCGCTTTTTGTTTTTCAATTTTTGCAACAATGGCGTTTTGTTCGTCAAGAGAAGGCAAGGGGATTTCCCAAGCTTCCATATCTTCAAACTTAAAGTTCATTCGTACTCCGCCATTGGCTTTGTCGTTTACATAATTCAAAAAGCCTTTGCTCTTAAAAAGTGTGTCTAAATATTTCGGATTTAGTTCATCTTCTTTGCAAGCAAAAACAATGTAAGCACCGCTTATTATTTGGTTGTCGTAATCGTTGGTGTTTAAGCCAATGCTTCCTACATTTATTCTGTATGGGTTGTAGCAAAATTCATTCTTTGCCACTACAAAATAGCTTTGGTTGGTTTCTTCGGCTTGTAGTTTTTCGTTTAAGAAAATGCCTACTTCATTGCTTACGCCAAGCACTTTGTAATTTACATCAGGGTTTTTGTTGGGCTTTATTTTGTTTTCGTTCAATATCAAATAGTCTTTCAATTTAACCATTGGATATTTTGCACCGCTTTTCAAAATCTCCTTTATTACATTCAACTCCTTATGTTTTGCAATAAGGTCGTTGTTCAAATTGCTTACATATTCTCGGGCAATGTCGGCTTCTAATGCATTGGCAGGGTTGAGTTTTAGCAGATACGGCAAAATGTTTTCGGGCTTGCCGTTATTCAGTTTTTTATAAACTTCTTCCAAAGTAGCTGCACCGTTGGGTTGTATGTGTTTGAGTGCTTCTGTCCATTCTGCAATTTGGCTGTCGCTAATGGTGCTTTTGTAGTTGGCAAGGTTAAACGAATAGTTGTGTGCCTTGTCAATGCGTTTGGCAATTTCGTTTTGTATGCGGTTTTCCAGCATTTGGTCAAAGGTTTTCAGTTCCATTGACTTGTCGGCTACTGTTGCTTTTTTGGCTTTTATCTTTTTGTCGAGTTCAGTTTCTTTTTTCTCTCGTTCAATTTTGCCTTTGGCTTCCATATCGGCACGGGTTTCGGTGCGGATTTTTTCTTTTACCCTCGGGTCGAGTGTTTTTATCCATTCGGCAGGAATGCAAAATTGGTTTTTAGTTACAGGCGGTTGCTTGCCGTGCTTTACATATTCGTGCCAAAGGGTTAAACATTCAATGAGTTGATTTCCTTTTTGCTCTTTGCGGTTGGTTCCCATTGTGTAACCATCGTTGGTTATTTTGTAAAACCAAGTCCAGTCTGTTTTTCCACCTTTTTCAAAAATGAGAATAGAAGTTTTCGGACCTTGTCCGTTTTTGCTTACAAACAAACCTTGTGGCAAAGAAATTACTGCTTTAAGTTGTGCTTCGTCCAAAAGCATTTTACGCAAAGCCTTTGCACTAAACTGGTCCCATGTATGAAAACCTTCTGAAACAACAACTGCACATTTTCCACCAGCTTTGAGATGCTCAAACATCAATTTCACAAACAAAATAGTGGTTTCTGATTCTTTGGAGTATTCGCCCCACACATCAGGATAACTTTCTTGGTCGCGTTGTGCACCAAAAGGCGGATTAGCCAAAATAACCGATTTGCTTTCGTGGTCAGTTACGGGTCTGTATTTCGCCAAACTGTCGCCTTGCTCAATGTTGGCAGGGTTTAAGCCACGAACATAAAAGTTGATAGCAGCCATTTTGCGTATCATTCCCAAATACTCAATTCCTGTAACTCCACTGCGGTAAAACTGTGTGGTTTGCTCAATGCTCGGAAATTCTAATTGGTTGAACTTAAAATACTCATCAAACCAAGCCGATAATTCGGAATGCGCTTTTTCGCCCGGCCATTCACGGTCGGGGTCAACTCTACGCATTACAAATTCAAAAGCGTCAAACAAGAAACCACCAGTACCACAAGCAGGGTCAAAAATTATATCGTCAAAAGTCGGCTCAATCATAGCCGTCATAAATTGTCGAATGTGATCGGGTGTTCTGAATAGCCCAACATCTTTTGTTCCGCCTGTTTCACTCAAAGCCGATTCAATGGCATCGCCCAAAAGATCGGTTTTCAACAGCCTTGCTTCTTCAATGTCGTTGGCTACTATGCTGATTACTTCGCCAAGGTTTCCGCTGTTTACATTGTTGGTGAAATTTGAATTACTGAAAACTTCTTCTATCAAAACCAATTGGTCTTGTACTTTTTGCGGAAGGTTTCCTTCAAACACTTGTCTTGCACTGTGCAAAATGTTCGAATAGAACGGAAAAAAGTTGTCGTTGAGTTCAGATAAAATTTGCTCGTTAGAAACGGTCGGCAGATAAGAAAATAACCGGTTTTCGTTTGATTCTTCAATTCCAGTTTTAGGATTTTTCCAAAGATAGTCAGCCGAAAATAGTTTGCGTAAAGGCTTAAATTCTGTGTCTTGCTTGATTTTGGTTTCAAAAATCCTAAGCAATAAAAGTTCAATAATGTATTCAACTCGTTGCACAGGCGTACCAGCAGGTCGTAACTTGTTATGTAGCTTTTTTAAAGCATTGTTTGTTTTATTGTCTGCGTAATGTACTGTAGAACGTCCCATAGATTTTGTAAAGTCTCAAAGTTAATATTTTAAAGTCCGCTTATCGTTAAATTCGGCGTAATGGACATTTT
>DMJL01000189.1:4850-4978 GCA_003451785.1 Bacteroidales bacterium | reverse complement strand
GTACCAAATTCTCTATCAACATACTCATCGAATATTATCGGAATTGGTCTGTTGATTAGCGGCACCAATGCTTTCTTGCCTTTCAAATGAAGGTAGCGAGAATCTTCGGGATGTACGCAAATTGCTGT
>DMJL01000189.1:0-4448 GCA_003451785.1 Bacteroidales bacterium | reverse complement strand
AGATAGTAAAGTTTTGAGTTTACCTGTTTATAGATAACTTCTTCGTCCGATAGGGCTGTTAGAGCTTTGGGATCCCAGTTTACCATTCTAACACCCCTGTAGATAAGCCCCTTGTTGTAGAGGTCAACAAATACGGCGATAACGGAATCGGAGAGTCCCTTATCCATTGTAAAAGCTGTTCGCTGCCAGTCGCAACTTGCCCCTAATTTTTTCAGTTGGTCCAAAATTATTCCACCGTGTTTCTCTTTCCAGTCCCAAGCATGTTGCAAGAACTCGTTCCTGGATAGGGATTTTTTATCAATTCCTTGGTCTTTGAGTTTTGCAACAACCTTGGCTTCGGTAGCTATGGAAGCATGATCGGTACCCGGCAGCCAACAAGTGTTGTATCCTTGCATTCGGGCTTTGCGAACCAAAACATCCTGTATGGTATTGTTGAGCATGTGCCCCATGTGCAATACTCCTGTTACATTGGGCGGGGGGATTACGATGGTGAAAGGCTCCCTGTTGTCGGGTTCCGAATTGAAAAATCCTTTTTCAATCCACCAAGAATACCATTTCTGCTCAATTTCTATTGGGGAATATTGCTTGGGTAGCTCTGTGTTTTGCATACAATTGGGTTTAATAAAAAAACGGTGCAAAGGTATTAAAAATAGGCGTTGAGAGCATGAAATACATCTGTTGGCAATACTTTGGCATTTTTTGAAATAAGCAATTGCATTGGCACTAATTCTCTACAGCCTATCCTTAATCATAGAACCTAAAATATTGTTGGATATGTTGTTTTGCGAATTGGAAAAATGATTGCAAAAAGTGAAACCTGCGATCTTTTGAAAGCGCTAAAACCAAAACAGCCTTTATATGGATTGCTGTAGTTTGGATGTAATGGATAAGAATGTAATCAATTTTGCCTCTATTGGAAAAGTAGATTATTTGTCCCACTCTCATTTTTATTGAATTTTACCGTATAAGCAAACGAACATTGAGTGGAAAACAAGACTAATTTTGCGGGCTAATTTGGGGTAGTCAAATTTTGAAATTTGCTCTCAATTTATCACTTACGGTGTAGGGAAACAAAGTGCGGGTTTTTGAGTTTATTATTCATTCAATTTGAATTTTTGTAAAGAATCACATCAGATGGCTGTGGCATTCATTAAAATACTATTTCAGCATTTTTTTTAAAAAACCAACATAACCAGATTAAACGATTTGCAATGTTTGCTATCCAATTTGTCAGATAAACAGAAAGGGATTTTTCAAAAAGCCGGCATCATTGTATTGTCTATTTTGTTTAGTTCCGCAGAGTTTGTATAGAATTTCATAAATATTTGTTCGAACTTAAAAACCCCAAATGAAGCTTACTAAAGCTTCCAATAAACAATTCTTTAGATCAATGTTGTTTCAAAACAAGTCAGTAATTTTCACCATTTGTATTTTCCTTCTAATCGGAATCAATTCACAAATCTATGGCTCAGGTCCCCGGATGGTGTTAGAAGCCTTAAAAACAGAATCGGTCCCGGTGATTGATGGTATTCTAAACGATGCGGCTTGGCAGGGCGTTGAACCTGTTAGCGGATTTACCCAATATGAACCATATAACGATAGGCCGGCAACGCACCAAACTTATGTTTGGATCATGTACGACGACAATTTCTTGTACATTGCTGCCAGAATGCTCGATCCTGAGCCTGATAAGATTTTAACAGAATTAGGACTGCGCGATAGGGGAACCCATTTGAATTCCGATCAGTTTTGGATTGATATTAATCCATTTGATGATGGCATATATGGTTTTCAGTTTAGAATCTCAGCCAGTGGGGTGCAAACGGATTTGAATATTTCTCATGGCACCGGAGGTCGCTGGGGAAGGGGAGATGTAAATTGGGATGCAGTTTGGATGAGCGATGCCCGTATAACCGAAACCGGTTGGGAAGCCGAGATGCGCATCCCTTATTCGGCACTCCGCTTTCCTACCAACGGAAAACAAGGTTGGGGAATCAATTTTTGGCGCGAGATTAGAAGATATAGGGAAACATCGAGTTGGAATCCGGTGGACAGGCGCATAGGAGATGTTGTGGCAGATATGGGAATGCTCACGGGAATTACGGGTATAAATCCTCCACAGAGGCTGTTCTTCTTTCCTTATGTTTCTTCGTATCTGGAAAACAATGGCGTAGATCCGGGTTGGAGAGGAACCATAAATGGTGGATTAGACCTAAAGTATGGAATTACCGAAAGTTTTACTTTAGACATGACTTTGATTCCCGATTTTGGCCAAGTGCAGTCGGATGCCCAAGTATTAAATCTATCGCCATTCGAAATTAGGCATCCTGAGCGCCGACCCTTCTTCACCGAAGGAACCGAGTTGTTTAGTAAGGCAGATTTATTTTACTCGCGAAGGGTGGGTGCTAGACCCTCAGGTTTCCGACAAGCTGCCCAAAACCTTCAGCCAAACGAAATTGTTACCAGTAATCCGTTGGAAACTAGTCTTATCAACGCATCAAAACTCTCAGGACGAACTGCAGGGGGACTTGGAATTGGAATCTTCAATGGTATGACTGCCCCTGCAACAGCTATAATCCAAAATACCGTTACAGGCGAAACGCGCGAATTTGTTACGCAGCAATTTACAAACTACAACCTAATAGTGTTGGACCAAAGTTTGGCAAACAACTCATTCGTTAGTTTGGTGAATACCAATGTAATGGGACGCATTGACGGCTATACAGCCAATGTTACAGGCACAGACTTTAGGTTTCTGGATCGTAGCGGAATGTTTAGAATAGGTGGATCGGGAGCTATTAGTCAGCAATACTTCCGCAACTCAGCAGATATATTTGGATACAAATACAATATTGCCTTAGGGAAATTTGGCGGGCAGTGGCAATACAATTTTCGTAGAAATGCTGTAAGCGATACCTACAACCAAAACGATATGGGGTTTATGTCGCGCAATAATCAGCTTTCGGATGCTGCTTCGTTAAGTTTTCATATTTTCGAACCCTTCTGGCGCTTCCTAAATGTTTCTACAAGCCTATCTGCAAGTTATGATAGGCTATACAACAACAATGCATTCTCAGGGTTCGATATTGAATATAACTTGATGGCTTTGTTTAGGTCCAGGTTGCATTTGATGGCCAGGGTGGAGTACTCTCCATTGGGCGAACGCGATCACTTTGAACCCAGGGTTGCCGGTAGGTATTTTGATACAGAAGAGGAGCTTAATCTATTCTTTAGATTTTCTACCGACCATAGGCGGCAACTTTTCTGGACAGGCGATGTGAGCTTCGAGAGAATTTATTCCAACTTCGACCAGAACACTATAGGTTTTGAAATAGGTCCCCATTGGCGTGTTAGCGACCGTATGAGCCTCAACTACAACATAGAAGTGGAGCAACAAAACAACGATATTGGATTTGTTGGATTGCAGAATCCCGATAATATTTTCTTCGGTATGCGTGATATAACCACTACAGAGCAAACCTTAGACGGTACCTACATTTTTAGACACAACCTTTCTCTGGGCTTCGCATTGAGGCATTATTGGTCAACTGTGGATTACAACCACAGGTATTTTCGCCTAAGAAACGACGGAGGACTTACTGAGCTTTCCGGACATCCAGAAGAAGATGATATTAACTTCAACGCTTTTACTTTTGACTTGCGACTTACATGGAATTTTGCCCCTGGTAGCCAAATGACGGTGGTTTGGAAAAACAATATCGAATCGGAGCAAGGATTTCTCACTCGTGGTTACATCAACAACTTTAGAAATTTTATTGACGAACCACAAATCAACAGCCTGTCTGTGAAGTTCCTTTATTACTTAGACTATCAGAGAATCCGCAACTGGCGACGCTCATAGTAGTCGAAAGTGATATTAGAAATGGGTTAAAAAAAATAAATTCGCTTGGTTGAATTTCAAGAAAAGTCGGTCGTTAGGTATCGGCTTTTCTTGTTTTAGGAGATTTTGAAAGAATTTAATGCTTTTTGAATTTAAGATTTATTGGTTGAAATTAGCCTAAACATAGTGATTCCACGAATTTGCATTACATTTGTGTATATAGCTTTTTATAGATTTCGCATATATATATCAAAATCTGATGATTAAAGCCGGAGATTTTGCCAATTTTGTAATTATTGCATTTGCCATAGTTGTTGTTTTGGTTTTAGGCCGACCGTTGCTTATTCCATTGGTTATAGCCTTGATGCTTTGGTTTATAGTGAAACAAATTCGTTTTTCGCTCGATAAGGTTGGAGTTATTCGTAGAAGCATTCCTACTTGGCTTAAATATATTGTATCGTTTTTGGTGGTTGTTGGTTTGATAAACTTCATTGTTATTATAGTATATTCCAACTTCAGACACTTATTAGAAACCTACGATAAGTATAAGCACAATCTCAATCTACTTGTAGAATCTATCAATCAACGGTTGAATATAGATTTGATG
>DMJL01000242.1 GCA_003451785.1 Bacteroidales bacterium | reverse complement strand
TGATTTACCAAAGTAGAATTATAAGGCATTTACAATTATTCATACTTAAAGCATTTATATGTATTCTAATGATTCTTCACTAAATGGCGGTTTGAGTCCGCAAGTTCTTGAGAAATATGGCATTAGGGGAGTTGAAACAGTATTCTACAATTTATCCTATGAAGAGCTTTTTGCCCATGAGACCAATCCGAATCTCGAAGGATTTGAGCGTGGATTTGAAACCAATTTGGGAGCTGTTGCTGTAGATACGGGTATTTATACAGGTCGTTCGCCCAAGGATAAGTACATAGTAAAGGAACCGGAAAGTGAAAATGTAATTTGGTGGGCCGACCCTGCTAAGAATCGTTCGGATAATAACCCTATAACCGAAAAAGTTTGGCATTCATTAAAAAACAATTCTGTAGAACAGCTTACAGGAAAGAAGTTGTATGTGATGGATGCATTTTGTGGGGCGAATGAGAATACCAGGATAAAGATCAGGGTAATTACCGAGATTGCTTGGATGGCACATTTTGTAAAGAATATGTTCATTCGCCCATCCCACGAAGAGTTAGTGGGTTTTGAACCGGATTTTGTAATGCTGCATGCTTGCAAGGCAGTAAACTCCCGATGGGAAGAACAAAAGCTAAACTCGGATGTATATATTGCTTTCAACCTTAAGGAACAGATGGCCGTAATTGGTGGCACTTGGTATGGTGGCGAAATCAAGAAGGGCTTTTTTACCATTATGAATTATCTGCTTCCAATGCGGGGTATTGCATCCATGCATTGCTCGGCCAATATGGGCAAGAATGGTGATACCGCTATATTCTTTGGACTTTCGGGTACAGGCAAAACAACGCTTTCTACCGAGCCTGATAGATTTTTGATTGGAGATGATGAGCATGGCTGGGATGAGGAAGGCATTTTCAATTTGGAAGGTGGCTGTTATGCCAAGTGCGTTAGTCTTAAAAAAGAACTCGAGCCAGACATTTACAACGCGATAAGGCGTAATGCGCTGTTGGAGAATGTGGTGTATGATACTAAAACTGGGGAAGTAAACTTTTTTGATACCACTAAGACTGAAAATACTCGAGTGTCTTATCCCATTGACCATATTCCCAATATTGTACGCCCTGTTTCACGGGGACCTCACCCCAAGAGGGTAATATTTCTAACAGCCGATGCTTTTGGAGTGTTTCCCCCGGTGGCAAAGTTATCGCTCGATCAGGCAAAGTATTATTTCCTAAGTGGTTATACAGCAAAGCTTGCCGGCACCGAACGGGGAATCAAAGAGCCTATTCCTACCTTTTCGGCAGCTTTTGGTGCTGCATTTCTCATGCTTCATCCAACGGTTTATGCCCAAGAACTTGCCAACAAGCTGAAAAAGTATGGTTCAACTGCATATTTGGTGAATACCGGTTGGATAGGAGGTCCCTATGGAATCGGTCAGAGAATTGATATAAACAGTACTCGAAAAATTATTAAAGCCATTCTCGATGGGTCAATCGAAGATGCCGAAACCGAGGAATTGACTCCATTTGGGCTTAGAATTCCCACGCATATAGAGGGAGTTGATTCGCGAATACTAAATCCCATTAGTCTTTGGAAGTATGAGTCGGCATACCGCAAGCAAGCCGATATGCTGGCAGAGAAGTTTATTGATAATTTCAATAGGTTTACCGATACTGAGGAGGGGCAGAGGTTGGTAGCTGCAGGGCCGCAAAATCAGTTTATGAAACAGTATTATGGCTATTATCAGACCAAAATATCGCAACTCGAACAGAAGCATAAAGATGAAATATCCCGTCTAAAAGACCAGATATATATTCTGCAAAATTCTTTTAATGAGTATATTACTTTCAACAGCATTAATACAGATTACAAAAGAAAGCCACTACACAGGTATGTACCGGTGTTGGCGCATTTTGGAACCAACAACGAAGAAATATTAGAAAAATGCCACGATCTGGTTATCAATATAATTAAAGCGGCTGGTTTTGAACCGGGCAATCCTCAGCAAACTACCCCAGGTGTTTATGAGTATTTGTCTAAATCATACAATATGCTTACGCACAACGAAGTAGTAGAGCAAATAAACCATCTGGCAAATTGTATTGATGGCAAATACTGCCAAAACCAAAGCATTTTTCACCTTAAGGAAAGCCTTATGAGTGCATCTTCCGAAATAGATCGCTTTGCTGTTAAAATTGGTTATATGCTGATTTTAAAAGATTATTTTGGCAACTCTGACCATGCCAAAGTAATTACACGAAAACTTTCAATAAGTGGGCTAATACATATTGATAAGAATCCATGGCTGTTGATGGAACCCAATAGATTGCTAGAAGAGATTAATTTCTTCTAATAACTTGCAAAGTATTGCCGGCAGTTTGCCATACATTAATCCTCGCTGCTTGCATAAGTGAGAAATGGGAACTGCCGGTTTTTTTATTAAAGTAGGGCATGATTTTTTGTTCTAAACAAAAGATTGTTTTTGATAATTTTTTGATGAAATATGTTAAGATTTAAAAAAACCGTACATTTACATACTATTTATAACCCCTGTTAATTTCTTTTTTATGGAAACCGGCATTGTTAAGTTTTTTAATGAAAAAAAAGGTTTTGGATTTATTGTTGACGACAAAACCAAGAAGGACATTTTTGTGCACCATTCTGGGCTTTTAAATCCCATCAAAGACAACGACAAAGTTGCTTTTGAGTTGGCAGAAGACGAAAGAGGAAAGAAAGCTGTGAATGTAAAGAAAGCCTAACCTTAGGCACCATATTGTAGGCTGTCTCCTTAGGGGGACAGCTTTTTTATTTTAGTGGATATCATAATTCCCTTTTACTTGCATTCTAAAAGATTGTACGCCATTGCGCAAAATTGTTGCATAGTTAAACATGAAACACACTAAAACGCTTAAAGTACTTGTAATTCAGAAATTCCTAAAGCTGGGTTCTAATTTGCAAACCTATATTTGGTAAAGAATTTGATGCTTTTTTGCGAGCAAAACCAAAGTTTCATCATTTTTTTCTAAGATCCACTACTGCGCCATTATAAAATTCATCGGAGATTAGCAAAGCTGCAATTCTTTTGCCTGCATCGTGTGGGTGAACCAGCATACCCGATTCTTTGAATTCAACGAACTTCTTTCTATCCAAAAATTGTTCATCCGTTGTATTTCTGATGAATTCCTGCATGGAGGTATCAATTATTCCGGGAGCAACTGCCATGATTTCTATAGGGTGAGGTTGTGTGCTTTGTTCGAGAGCTACACAGCGGGTGTACATATCCAAACCAGCTTTTCCGGTGCAATAGCTACTCCATCCCCAATATGGATTTACTGCTGCACCAGATGAAATATTCAGAATTCGCTTCTGTATGGGCCAAGCAGAGGTTAATTGTATAAATGCTGAGCTTAGCAACATGGGTGCCAATAGGTTGATATGAATGTGGTGCTCCACTGCATCCGCATTGCAAGATTCTGCTCTCCCAACAGGCTCCAAAATCCCTGCATTGTTCACCAAATACACTCCGGTGGCATTTTCCAAAGGTATTTGTTCAAAAATGATTCTTGCCAAGTGGGGTGTGTTGTGCGAATATGCCAAATCGAACGGAATGTATGAATAGCCGCAACCGTTATCCAAAGCCAGTTTTTTTACCTGTTCGCTTTCTGTGCGCGAAACAACAAATAAGTGGTTTTTATTCTTAGCCAACTCCAGACCAATTCCTTCGCCCAAGCCTTTGCTGGCTCCTGTGATGATAAAATATTTCATGGTAGTTTGATAGTTTTTTTGTGGTTAGGAAAAGAATCGCCTTTATTTTTTTTTGGTTTGTAAGTGTTTTGTTCTCTTGGCTCTTATCGTGTATTGTGGTTAATTATCCGTTAAGAGTTTTCTGAGATTGCAGATGTAAAAATAGGTAGAATTACTGTTTGATTCATTTCCTGCATAAATTGCGAAGCCAAAGCCGGGCACTTTGGTTGGATGGTATTGGAAAATCCTTGTCAAAAAATAAAACATAGGCAATTGTAATACCTATAACAAATCTCAAAGACAGCTTGTTTTCAAAAGTATTGTAAATCGGAATCATTACTGTGAGTTTTCAAAATTGCTGGATTTTCATATTATACCTACATTCTGATATAGTTCGACTTTGCATAATATCTTATACAATCCTTTTGCCTACGGGGTAGCGGTTGAAGACCAGCTAAAGTTCGAAATAGGGGTGAGGCGCATAGAATCTTGTCAATTTTCTTTGCCTAAAATCAAAGAATTATTGCTTTTACTTTGATTCTTTATGGGTTTTATGTTACATTTGTTAGTGTTTGAAATAAATCTTAGTATGCTTTTTACGATAGAAGAACAAGGACTCGATAAATTGATAATGGTAGGCGATAGGGTACTCGTTAAACCCCGATTAGGATCAAAGAAGACCCAAGGCGGTCTGTATTTACCTCCCGGGGTTGAGGAGAAACGCAAGGTTCAGGCGGGATACATTATTAAGTGTGGACCAGGCTACCCTATACCTGCAAATCCAGAAGCCGATGAGCCTTGGAAAGAACAATCTGGTAAACCCATTTATGTTTCACTTCAGGCTAAGGAAGGCGACCTTGCAGTGTATTTGCAAGAAGGTTGTATTGAGCTGGAGTTGGGTAAAGAAAAGTATGTAATACTGCCGCATTCTGCCATTCTAATGCTTATACGGGATGAATCCTTGTTTATTTAAAATGAAATTTTGGTTTCAATAGAGCTATATGGTTTTTTATTTGCGAAATTCTTTGCAACATAGGATTTTTAGTTTCGCGATAATGAGTAGGTTGAGAGTATAAAGCAATTTTCATAACAATATAAAAACACTTGATATGCAATTAGAAAACGATTTGAAACAGTTGGCACAAAAGGGTTTGTCCATCGAAGACATTGAATTTCAGTTGTCGCTTTTTCGCAATGGCATACCTCCAGTAAAATTGCACAGACCTGCCTCGCCCGGTGATGGTGTTATTGTAATGTCGCAGGATGAAGTGGTGGCCATGGCTAATTTTTATAGAGAGAATGCTTCATCGCTGCATATTCAAAAGTTTGTACCAGCCAGTGGTGCAGCAACTCGAATGTTTAGCGAGCCAATCACTTGGTACAACAAGCTTTCGGATGGTATGAGTGCTGGCATTCTCTTGAAGGAGTATCCGAATGCCAGAAAGTTTTTTGCAGAACTAAAATTCTTTGCTTTTTATGACGATCTAAAAAGCACTATGCTTGCAAATGGCGTGGATATTTCTCAGACCCTTACCGGAAGCGACTACCATACAGTACTTGAATGTTTACTTTTCGACAGTGGATTGGGCTATGCAAACAAACCTAAGGGTTTGATACCTTTTCACCGATATGCGACCGGTGCAAGAACTCCATTAGAAGAGCAAATGGTAGAAGGAGCCTATTATGCTCGCCGCGATGATGGAACGGTGAGTATGCACTTTACCGTTTCGCCCGAGCACTTAGCTGCATTCGAGAAGTTGTTAGACTTGAAAACACCCCAATTGGAGGCAGACCTTGATGTGAAATATAGCATTTCGCTTTCGGTACAAGATCCTTCGACCGATACCGTGGCAGTAGATCTCAACAACGAGCTTTTTAGAGAAAAAGATGAAACCTTGGTGTTTCGTCCGGGTGGGCATGGTGCACTCATTGAAAATCTTAATAGCTTATATTGCGATTTGGTGTTTATAAAAAACATTGATAATGTAGTGCCCGATCATCATAAACAAGAAACCTATCTTTATAAACTTGCCACAGCAGGTATGCTTCTCAAATTACAAGAGGAAGTTTTCTTTTGGTTGAGGTTGTTAACGCAGCATGATTACAACGAAGACATATACCAAAAGGCTTTGGACTTTGCTCAGAAGCAGCTCAACATGGATCCTTATTACATAAAATCTGCCGGCAGGGAAAGTTGGCAACAATTGATAGACTTTCTCAATAGACCGCTCCGTGTATGCGGGATGGTAAAAAACCAAGGAGAACCTGGCGGTGGTCCTTTTTGGATAAAAGATGCAAACACAGGCAAAGTTTCCCTACAAATCATTGAATCGTCGCAAATTGACCTGAACGATCCTGCGCAAAAAGCAATTTTTTCTGTTTCCACCCACTTCAATCCGGTGGATTTGGTTTGCTCACTAAAAGACTTCAACGGCAACAAATTCGACCTCAAATCTTATGTGGATGCCCATAGTGGATTTATTAGCCAAAAGACTAAGGATGGTAAAGTGCTAAAAGCATTAGAGTTGCCAGGGCTTTGGAATGGAGCCATGGCAAGTTGGATTACCTTGTTTGTGGAAGTACCTTTGATAACCTTCAATCCCGTAAAGTCGGTAAACGATTTGCTACGACCCGAACATCGTTGACTATAGTTCGGTACTAATACCCAACCTTCCATTGATGATTTGTTCTACTTGCTCCACGGTTACCATTTTTGCTACGATTCTCTTTTCGCTATCGAGTAAGAAAATGGTGGGTACACTCCAGATGTCGTAGGCTTCGCGATAGCCGGAAAGGTTCTCTACATCGTTTACATTGATCCAATGCCCTATTTGTTTAGTTTCCACGGCTTGCAGCCAAAGATTGCGATCGGATTCAATATTTACAGCAAAAACCTGCACTAAATCCGGGCTGAATCTTTTTGCCATTTCCCTTAGCTGTGGTGTAACTCGCACGCAATGAATGCACTCTGAATCCCAGAAATAAACAATGGTGTGCTGAGCTTGTGTTTGGTGCAATGCCTTTGGCGTTTTGTCGGGCAAAAACATTTGAATATTGGG
>DMJL01000039.1 GCA_003451785.1 Bacteroidales bacterium | reverse complement strand
CCTTATGCTCAGTTCATAAAGGCTGATGTTGACTTTCGTACTTACCATTTCTTTAGCCCAAACAACTCCTTAGTATTCAGGATAATGGGAGGTGTGGGCGTGCCCTATGGTAATTCTACGGTGCTCCCTTTTATAAAAAGTTTTTTTGGTGGCGGAGCCAATAGCGTAAGGGCATGGCGACTGTACACTCTTGGACCTGGCTCATTCTCTGACAATCAAGGCATACGATTTGACAGATATGGTGATATTAAACTTGAGGCAAACTTGGAGCATAGATTTCTCATCTACAGGTTTCTTCATGGGGCACTGTTTGCCGATGCAGGAAATGTGTGGTTTTTGAACAAAAACCCGGAGTTTCCCGGTGGAGAATTTAGGTTCGATTCATTCCTAAGCGAAATTGCCATAGGTACCGGTGTGGGACTTCGATTTGATTTCGATTTCTTTGTGGTGAGGCTCGATGCCGCATTCCCATTGCACAATCCGGCTCATAGTCCGGGCGAGAGGTGGCTTAGAAGATTTCCCGAGCTAAACTTATGGAATCTTAATTTGGGAATTGGATACCCATTCTGATTATGGATTCTAAAATTTTCAGAGACGCTATTCTACAGCAAATTGGGTTTGCGCCCACTCCCGGACAAAGTAACCTTGTAGAAAAACTTGCAGATTTTGTTTCAAACCGCATTCAGGCAAGGTTGTTTGTGATTAAGGGGTATGCAGGTACTGGAAAAACCACCGTACTGAGCAGTCTTGTAAAGACATTGAGCAAGCTGAATTACGAGTTTGTACTATTAGCACCAACCGGAAGAGCTGCAAAAGTATTAGCCGGATATTCGGGCTATAAAGCCTACACCATTCATAAAAAAATATACTGGCTTGCACCTGCAGCAGATGGACAAGTAAACCTTCGGCTTCAGATAAACAAACACTGTAACACCCTTTTTATAGTGGATGAAGCCTCCATGCTTGCAACCAAACCATCTGAACAAGGCGATGTATTTGCAAAAAGAAACCTTCTCGACGACCTAATGGAATTTGTTTTAAACGGAAGAAACTGCAAAATGATTTTCACAGGCGACACCGCCCAACTCCCTCCCGTTTTTGACTTGGAAAGTTTAGCTCTCAGCAAAGAATTTTTTGCCGAAAGATATTTTTTGGAAACAACTGGCTGCGAACTCACCGATGTGGTTCGGCAAGCACTCCAAAGCGGCATCTTACTGAATGCCACTGCTTTGAGAACATTGCTCACGAATAAGTCACAGGCTTTCCCATCATTTCAATGCAACGGATTTACAGATTTTGTAAGGCTTGCGGGTTCGGATGTAGCAGATGCTATCAACACAGCATTTATGAGTTCGTTTCCTGAAGACAGCCTGATTGTTTGCCGTAGCAACAAAAGAGCAAATCTCTACAACCAATTCATTCGAAGCAGGGTTCTATTCCGCGAAGAAGAACTCAGTGCAGGCGACTTGCTGATGGTAGTGAAAAACAATTATTTCTGGCTTCCCGAAAACAGTAATGCAGGTTTTATTGCTAATGGAGATATTGCGCAAATAAAAAGGGTGCGAAAACTTGAAAATGAATATGGATTTAGGTTTGCCGATATCACAGTTCGATTGTTGGACTACCCTGATGAACCTGACCTTGATTTAAAAATAATCATAGATACCATAGGCTCAGAAAGCCCGTCACTCACATGGAACGATAGCAAAGCGTTGTATGAGGCTGTTGCATTGGACCCTTATCATGTAATGCAAAAAAAAGAAAGAATCAGGCAGATGAGAGAGAATCCCTACTTAAATGCACTCCAGGTAAAGTTTGCCTATGCACTCACATGCCACAAAGCGCAAGGTGGACAATGGGAAAATGTTTTTGTAGATTTAGGAATAGCTTCTGAAACAATCCCCGACGAAGGCACTATTCGATGGCTTTATACAGCCATCACCAGAGCTACCCATAGGGTTTACTTATTAAATTTTGCCGACAGCTATTTTGAAGGTAATGGCACTTAAGAATTAAGTAGAATTTTTGCTGAAATTTTAGGGATGTGGGTTTAACGGCAACAAAGTCTCAAATAATCTTCGCATCATCCTGCTATTTATATTTACCAGTGTTTCAAAACCGATAGCAGGTACCACTCGATATTCAAGAATCTATAGCATAGAAAGAAAATAGCCTTTGAGCACTACATTGATTGGGATGAGAAATGTTTTGCTAAAATCTGAGCTTGCACATCTTACTGGAAAATATCGGCAAGATGATGCTCCAGTTGGGCAATTGTCATTCCTCTGTCAATAATTCTACCCTGAGGGCATAGCAAAACATAATATGGAATTGCTTGCACATTATAGAGATCCACCACGGGAGAATTCCAAAACAACAAGTCGCTTACCTGAATCCAATCTATTTGGTCTTCTTTTATTCCTTGTAGCCACTGTTCCCTATTACGGTCTAATGAAATACCATAAATTGCGAACCCTTCATTTCTGTATTTATGGTAAAATTCTCTTAGGATAGGATTAGCCCTTCTGCAGGGTTGGCACCATGCAGCCCAGAAATCAATAAGAACATACTTACCTCTCAAAGAAGATAGGGCAACTAAGTTGCCATTCGCATCGGGGAGAACAATCTCTGGGGCTACCATTCCAACTCCAAGACTCGCTTCGGCATCATTTCGCTTCAGCAAAGCAAGGTTTTGTTCATTAACAATGCGTTTCAAATCCAAAACATGTTTGTTGTTTGGATATACTTGTGCTAATGTGTTAGAAAGTTTTTGAAAATATTTAAAATGCTCATC
>DMJL01000103.1:10089-19090 GCA_003451785.1 Bacteroidales bacterium | reverse complement strand
ATTTTTATCGGACAACAGTGATTATTAATAAAAGGCAAACGAAATCTCCTGTAAATCAAAAAGCTTTCCATAAGTCAACATAACGCAGGTTTATAATTTGGGTTTAGAAATTACAATTAGCTAAATGTGCCCAGAATGGCTGAAATTTGTAATTACGCTCAAACCGATTTACACATCCATTAATCAGCATCTGGCTGTATGACAATGCTAAAGTCCATTTTTTGTTTTTCCTACTCATCCCGACCAAGAGGTTGGGATGGAAAAGAGTTAAGTAAGGTGCAATTCGATAAGCTTTAAGGTCGCCCAATCCTAAAATGCTGCTTCATTTCAACACTTCACTTGCGATAAGTGTAACCGTTGCTTAGTGCTTGAAAACCTATCATAAAGCCAAAACCTGAAGGGAATTTTTCAATTCTGACTCGATGCATTCTATTAATCTGCATTTATACAATATTTGGTATAATTAAACAACTTATTTCATCGGTTATTTATTATTGTATCACAAATTTTGGCGAGTGATTGTTAAACAACAATTTATAAAATTAGGCACAGGAAATGGATAAAAAGCAATGTTTTTTATAAGCAAAAAGTTTTTAAAAGTCAATAGACGATTTATTTTTTTGTTAACTTTTTTTAATCAAAATTTGTTAAGAAATTGTTAAGGAGTCTTCGGTAGCATACTTGCAGTGAAGGTCAATCAATTAAAAAATTTTGAGAATTCTGGAGTTGAAAGCGGCAAAATATAGGAAAGTTTATGGAGAATAGTTACGAAAAAATTTGGAGAAATTGCTTATCCATTATAAAGGACAATATTAGCACAAGCAGCTTTGCTACCTGGTTTGCTCCCATCCAGCCTGTAAGTTTAGAAAATAATGTGCTTACAATACAGGTGCCAAGCCAATTTTTCTACGAATGGTTGGAAGAGCATTATATTGACCTTCTGAGAAAGACCATAAAACGAGAACTTGGCAAGAGTGGAAGGCTGGAATATAGCATAATTATGGACAACAGCCCTTCTGGAGCAACCACTAAGCCTTTTACAGTGCCAGCCCCCACTTTGAATAAGAAGGTGTTACATAACCCACTGGTCTCCATGCCCATAAATTTAAACCAGGATGAATCCAAAACCATTCCTAATCCATTCATTATTCCGGGATTGAAAAAAGTAAATATTCATTCAAACCTGAATGAGAATTATAACTTTAGCAATTTTGTGCAAGGTGATAGCAACAGACTTGCCCGGAGTGCCGGTATTGCTGTGGGTCAAAACCCCGGAAAAACAAGTTTCAATCCCTTACTTATTTATAGCCCTAACGGGTTAGGAAAAACCCATTTGGCACATGCAATAGGGATAGAAGTAAAGAATAATTTTCCCGAAAAAACCGTGTTGTATGTTTCCGCTGAGCAGTTTACCAACCAATTTATTGACTCTGTTAGAAATAATAATCAGAACGACTTTATACATTTCTATCAAATGATTGATGTGTTGATCGTGGACGACATCTATTGCTTTGCCGGTAAAGAAAAAACGCAAGATGTGTTTTTTCATATCTTCAATTATCTACATCAGAAAGGCAAGCAAATAGTTATCACTAGCGATTTGCCACCGGTGGAAATGAAAGGAATTGAGCCAAGGCTGCTTTCTAGATTTAAGTGGGGCTTATCGGCAGACTTGCAGGTGCCTGATTTTGAAACAAGAGTGGCAATTTTACAAAAAAAACTCTATAACGAAGGTGTGGTTATGCCGCAGCAGGTTATTGACCTTATTGCATATAGTATTGTTACCAATGTAAGAGAAATGGAAGGGGCACTAATATCCATTTTAGCTCAGGCTTCTATGAACAAAAAGGAAATTACTGTTGAACTTGCAATGATGGTGATCGACAAGTTTGTGAAACATACTCCAAGAGAAATTTCAATAGAGTTTATTCAGAAAATGGTGAGTGAATATTTTCACATACCCATTGAGAAAATATATTCCGATTCAAGAAAAAGAGAAATCGTTCAGGCAAGGCAATTGGCAATGTACTTATCAAAAACTTTTACTAAATCGTCGCTTTCCATTATCGGCATTAAATGTGGAAACAAGGATCATGCAACTGTACTTCATGCCTGCAAAACTGTAAAAAACCTTTCGGATACCGATAAAAAGTATAAAAAATGTGTTGATGAATTAGAAAACATAATTAGAGTAAGAACTTAATCATTCCTAATGAATTGGAAATCCTGATGCAATGAAATACCTTTGTGTCAGGATTTTTTTATGATTATAGCTCTTGTTGAAATTGTGCTACCAGAAAGGTTTCTGAAAGATGAAATAATTCTCTTCCGTCTGAAAAACGCAGATTTTAATGGATTCAGTTTCTGATGAGGCATAAGGTTCTAAGATTATTTTGCCAACAGTAAATGCTTAAAAAAACAAATTTGTATGATAAAAATTTTGATGGTATGCATGGGCAATATTTGTCGCTCTCCTTTGGCAGAAGGCATAATGAAAAGTAAATTGAATACTTATGGTATTGATGGGTATGTGGATTCAGCAGGAACCATTGCAGGACATACAGGAGAAGCTCCCGACGAACGCTCATGTAGAGTAGCATTGAAAAATGATTTGGATATCTCGATGCAAAAAGCAAGACAAATCAAGGCAGCTGATCTGGATGAATTTGATTACATCTTTGCTATGGATAGTGCAAATTATGCAAACATCCTTAAATTGGCAAAAACTGAAGACCAAAAGAAAAAAGTGGAACTAATAATGAATAGGGTATCTCCCGGCTTGAACTTGGAAGTTCCCGACCCTTATTACGGAAACATTGATGAGTTTGTTGAAGTTTTTGAAATGCTTAACCGATGTTGTGAGCAAATCGCCAAATCGCTAAAACACCAAAAATTTTGATTATTATGTCAAAATCGCTATCACAAGTGCCTGGGAAGTCAGAGCTATTAAGTGTTCAACTTTTAATAAAACCTTACATCAATACAACTCCCATACTTACCTGCAAAACTTTCAATAGCCTTTTAGATACATCCATTTTTTTTAAATGTGAAAATTTTCAAAAGGGTGGTGCATTCAAGTTTAGAGGGGCAAGTCATGCTATATCTTGCTTAGACTCGCTGGATGCAAAAAAAGGAGTTTGCACTCACTCTTCGGGCAATCATGCTCAGGCTTTGGCACTTGCAGCCCGTTTGCGCGGGATTCAAGCACATATTGTGATGCCCAACACATCCAGTAAGGTGAAGATTGAAGCAGTGAAAGGATATGGCGGAAAAATTACCTTTTGTAATCCAACATTAGCAGCCCGAGAAGAAACACTAAGCCAAGTGCAGCAAGAAACAGGTGCAATTTTCATCCATCCATTCAACGATTACAACATTATTGCCGGGCAAGCCACTGCCTGCATGGAACTCATTGCCGAACATCCAGACTTAGATTTTATTATTGCACCTGTAGGTGGTGGTGGATTGTTGAGCGGAACAATTTTGGCAACCAAATATTTTTCGCCCTCAACCAAGGTGATTGCAGCAGAGCCTGAGCAAGCCAACGATGCATTTCAATCATTCAATCTTGGGAAATTTGTGCCTTCTCTCAACCCCAAGACTATTGCCGATGGTCTGCTTACATCTTTGGGAGATAAAACTTGGCCAATAATAAAAAATGGTGTAAGCATTGTACTTACTGCAAAGGAAGATACTATCATCTCTGCAATGAAACTTATTTGGGAGCGGATGAAAATAGTGGTAGAACCCAGTGGGGTTTTGCCTTTGGCGGTTATGATGGAAAACGAATCCTTTTTTCGAAACAAAAAAGTAGGACTTATTTTATCGGGGGGTAATGTAGATTTGAACAGACTGCCCTGGCTGAGTAGTCAACCTAATAGCAGGTAAAATGCATACTATAAGTCAACCCTTAGGAAAATTGGTGCTTATCCCAACCACATTGGGAAGTAATGATCCCACTAAGGTTTTGCCTTCAGCCAATCTACAGGCAATAATTCAATGTAAAGTTTTTGTAGTAGAAAACTTGAGAAGTGCGCGTCGTTTTCTTAGATCGGTGGGCTATACTGCTTCGTTCGATGATACCATGATGTTTGAGTTTGACAAGCACAGCCCTGTTTTTGATTACAGCCGAATTTTAGAATTATGGAGAAACGGCGTGGATATTGGTCTTATGTCGGAGGCCGGATGTCCTTGCATAGCCGACCCCGGGAGTAATTTGGTTGCCTTTGCTCATGAAAACTCCATAATAGTGCAGCCGTTGGTGGGGCCTTCGTCCATTTTATTGGCATTGATTGCATCGGGTTTTAGCGGTCAGAGTTTTGCTTTTCATGGCTATTTGCCAATACAAAAAGAAGAACGGGTAAAATCGCTCAAACAATTAGAAGGTTTAGTGAAGCAATCTAAGCAAACCCAGATTTTCATGGAAACACCTTTTCGCAACAACCAACTGTTGAGCGATATTGTAGCGGTACTAAATCCCCAAACTCGCTTGTGTATAGCTTGTGATATTACATTAGATTCGGAATACATCAAAACACAAACTATAAATGCGTGGAAAAAAAATATGCCCGACCTAAACAAGAGGACGAGCATATTTTTGATTGGATAACTCCTTTGTTATTTCTTGGGCAATTTCTCTTGCACCAGTGGTCTATGCATTATCAAAATCATAACAATAATTCCGGCAATGAGTATTGGCAGACTCAATAGTTGCCCCATATTGAGCACCATTCCAGCCTCGAATGCTGACTGATCGAGTTTTACAAACTCCACTAAGAATCTCACTGTAAACATAACAATTGCAAAAAGCGAAAGCAGAAATGCGGGGCGCAATTTATCCCGTTTTTTCAGGTATAGCCAGCCCAATGCAACGAATAACAGCAAGTAGGGTATTCCTTCGTAGAATTGGGTTGGATGTTTGGCAACGGTTTCTCCGGCACTTACAAAGATGAAGCCCCAAGGTAGGGTAGTTTCATAACCGTAAATCTCGGAATTCATTAAATTTCCCATTCGTATAAAAAATGCTCCCAAAGAAATGGGTATTACCAACCTATCGAGTAGCCACACAAAAGACTTATTGCCTGGTTTCCTTTGATATAGGTATAATGCTATGAGTATTCCAATTGCTCCCCCATGACTGGCCAGACCACCCTGCCATATCTTGAAAATTTCGATGGGATTATTAATAAAGTAGGTAAAATCGTAAAAGAAACAATGCCCCAATCTTGCCCCAATTATGCTACCCAACGCTATGTAAATCAGCAATCTGTCGGCTTGTGCAACTGGCACACCTTCTTTTTTGAACATTCGAGAAATCATCTCATAGCCCAAATAAAAGGAGAGTGCCCAAAACAAACCATACCATCTTACAGAAAGAGGTCCTAAACTGAATAATACAGGACTTACATCCCAAGTGATTTGCAAAAGTGTCATGTTCGCTTGTTTTAAGTATTAACAAAAAATACCGATAGGCTAAAAATACAAAACAATTAAAAAAAATTGCCGTGGCAGCATCCAATATGCTAATCCACGGCAACTTGCAATTTCTTCCGAAACAGAAATGCTGCTTAGGATTAATTAATTCCCATTAGTTCAACATCAAAAATCAAGGTGGAGAAAGGAGGAATTCTATCGGGTGCACCCATCTCGCCATAAGCAAGATTGGAAGGAATTATGAGTTGTGCCTTACCGCCAACCCTCATAAGACCGATACCTTCGTCCCAGCCCGGAATAACATTTCCTTGCCCAAGTACAAACTCAATAGGCTGTCCTCGCTCGCGGCTGGAATCGAAAACTGTTCCATCCAACAGACGACCTTCATAATGCACCGAAACTGTTTTGCCTGCTGCAGGTGTTGCACCTGTTCCAGCAGTAGTTTCAATGTAAATCAAACCACTTCCGCGTGGAGCAGCTGTAATATTATTTTCCTCAAGATATGCAGCAAGTTTGTCCAATTCGGCTCTTTGAAGCTCAATATTCTTAGCTTGTCTTTCTTCTTCCAACCTAAGTTGCTCTGCTTGATATTCTTCTGGGGTAAATACATTTACAAGTTTGATATCGAAAGTAAGTTTCGATCCGGCTTCGATAAATTCAGGAACCTCAGGAGCACCGGCAGTTACAGTGAAGAACTGGGTTGCATCGATTTTAAAAGATGCGCTATCCCCTACAGTCATCATACCCAAAGCTTCATAAATATCTCCAGGATACTGAGATTCGATAAATTCTAAAATAAATGGCATACCCATCATTCTGGTATCCATCAAAACAGTGTCCTTCGCATCGCGATAAACCAGTTGCAATGAGAGCAAATTACCAACTTCTGGTGCTCTGCTATCCCTTACATTTTCATGAAACCTATATTCAATACCGGTTTCGGTGGTTTTCCATCTGTTAAATGGGTTTAATGCACATGAAGCTAAAAACGCTGTAGCTAAGATTACTACAAAAAATTTCAAAGTTTTCATTCGTGGTTAATTAAAATTGAAGTTGGAATGAATTTGCACGATAAATTTCATCCGCTTTGTTCTGTATTGCGAATCATGCTCGCTGTGAATTGATTTTGCTTTTATGTAACTATGCTATTTTCTTTGTTGTTGAGAATGCTGCAAGGGTTTTTCAGTTCAAAAAATGTAATGCTTTGTGAGAAATAATCCCTTTGATGAATACATTTTCATTGATGTTGTAGCTGTAACTATTTTATTAATAATTATTAGCGTTTTTTGAAACCATTATTGAGCATTCAATAAATCCAAAAGCTCTACATCATAAACAATAGTAGCTCTTGCCGGTATTCTTGCACCATCTCCTGGAACACCGTGAGCAAGGTGCGAAGGTAATACAAATCGCGCTTTATCGCCTATACTCATTTTTAAAATACCTTCTTCCAAACCGGTTTCAACGCCCCCTTTACCAACACGAAACTGCTTAGGCTCTTGCGGGTTGCTAGAATAAATCAAATCACCAGTTGCAAGGCTTATGCTGTAATGGATAACAGCAATATCGCCGGGATTGGCTCTACGACCAGTCCCCCTTGCGTATATCTGATACCACAATCCCGTTTCCGATTCTTGCATTTGCCAATTATGACGCGCTATCATATCCACAATTTCTTGTCGCTCGCTCTCTATTAATATCCTATTGGCAGATTCCAGATAGTTGCGCAACTGCTTATCGCCAATGGGCTGATTTTCCCTATTGGGTGCTCCGCAAGAGGTCATAAGGCTTATTAACATCAAAAACAAAATATGCCAATCCTTTACCATAGTAGTTAAAACCTTGAAATAAAACTATTTGCCAGATTTTTGAATTTTAAAACTGCATCCGAAAGGCTTTCAACACTTTTGCCTCCCGATGCATTTTTGTGGCCGCCTCCTGAGAAGAATTCGCGCGCAAAAAGATTTACATCCACATTGCCAACCGAGCGAAAAGAAATCTTGATATGATCTTTTTTCTCAATAAAAATTGCAGCTAACCGAATACCTTGTATTTTCAATGCGTAATTTACAAAACCTTCGGTATCACCCTTCTGATGGTCAAAATTCGATAATTCTGATTGTGTTAATGAGATAAAGGCAGCATTTCCTGGTTCAACAATTTCGAGTTTCTCCCCTAAACAGTGCCCCAAAAGACGCATTCGCGAAAAGGTATTGGTATTGTATATCAAATTGTGTATCGCTTCGCCATCTACCCCAAGTGCAATCAACTTAGATGTAATTTGGTAAGTTTCCGGATTATTGCACCCATAGCTAAACGAACCGGTATCTGTAATTATGCCCGAATACAAACATTCAGCAATTGGCTTGTCAATCTTACTTTCATCACCCAGAGCAGCTATGAGTTTATACAATAGCTCGGATGCGCTGCTTATGTGGATTTCCGAAAATATCAGATTAAAACCAGACGAAGGGTTTGGGTGGTGATCCACGAGTATTTTCAGACCAGGTGCGTTGCTCAGCGTGGTTTCGAGACTATTAACCCGATTATACCCATTAAAATCCAAACAGAAGATAATATCTGCATCCAAAATTTTTTGCTTTGCAAGCTCAGGATTTTCATTTGCAAAAGTTACAACCTCAGTCCACGGCATCCATTTTAAAAAAGCTGGAAGCTCATCGGGCGAAACTACATCAACTTCTATGAATCCTTCCTTTTTCAAATATCCGTAAAGACCTAAGGATGAACCGGCAGAATCTCCATCGGGGTTGGTATGCAATAGAATACATACTCTATGCGTCTTGTTTGAAATTAAAGTCTTAAGCCGATTTAATGAATCGTTGTTCAATGCTTGTGGTTTTTCGGGAGACAAAGTTATAAAAAATGCACAAAGCAAAATTTGGATAAGAAGAATATGCTTACATTTAGATGTTAAAATGCGAACTTGATGGAGTTTAGCCGACTTGCAGAATTGCAGAGATTGTTTTTGCCTTATATGAAACCACTTTTTGTTTCGTAATAATTTCTATATTAACTGGTTATGGAGAACAAATATGGCTATTAGCGCATAGTGGAATCAAAAGAAACGCTAAAAAGCACAATTAGCAATCTTTGCAAAACGATGTGCGCATAGCGTATAAGTACTTATGTAACAATTATTTTGTTAATGAATGTATGGCTAAATTAAGCGATAATAAAGGACTTAACCATTGGCCGAATTAAATCTTGCAACTCGGGAATTTTTAATATTCAGTTATTTCATATAATGGTGCAGGAAGAGATTGTTTCAATTTACTCAATCGTTATAAATCGAAATATTTGTCTATATGGAAAAAAGTCGAATAACACTTACACTAATAAAACCCTACGCTGTAGAACATGGATTTGTAGGCCATATACTTGCCCGAATCAACGAAGCTGGCTTTAGGATTTCTGCTATGAAGTATTTGAAATTGTCCTATCAAGAGGCAGCCCAATTTTATATTTCACACAAGGGCAAAACATATTATGAGCGACTTGCTGAATTTATGAGCAGTGGACCCATAGTGGCTGCAATTCTGGAGAAAGA
>DMJL01000103.1:7673-9706 GCA_003451785.1 Bacteroidales bacterium | reverse complement strand
GAGGGAACGCTTAGAAAGCTTTTTGGAGCGAGTATCGAACATAACGCAGTGCACGGGTCGGATTCCGATGAAAATGCAAAATTGGAATGTGCTTTCTTTTTTTCCAAATTAGAAATGTTCTAAATATTTTGCGATGGATGGTAATCAGAAAATGTCCCATCGGAATAAATGAACAAAATTTTTGCAATACTTCTTTTTTGTATATCTAAATCTGTAATGTTTTCATCAGTACCTTTTACAGGTTTAGATAAATCTTTACTTGTTTTATCAATTATCGTACTATCTTTTTTTTCGATTTTATCGGTGGTAGCCACAGCATCTGCTTTTTTAAGCGATTCTGGAAGCACTTGGCTAGTCCGAAAAAAGTCGCTGGTCTTGATGGGTTGCTTTACATCTTCAAAAAGCAAACCCTGAGAAGGTTTTTCTTTCAAAGCTCCAAACTCTACCGGATTTGATAATCTTGGAGCTTCATTATACAGCATATTTCCTTTGCCTTTTATCAACCACTCTGTATTAACATCAGGAAAAGCATCCAAGACTTTCATTATAAAGTCAAGACTGGGATTGTTTCTGCCAGACAACAAGTGTGAAATTGTTGAACGCGGCACACCAATTAAATCTGCAAATCCTGATGAACTCAGTTTCTTTTGGTGAATTATTTTTTGAATCCGATCTACCATGGTAATTTACTTTAGTGAATGATGCAAAATTAGTGTAAATTTACTGTTTCACAAAATACAAATATTTATTTTTGTAAAAAATCTGAAAAGTTTACAAAAACAAACAATATAAATTTAAATAAAAAATTGAATTAAACTATATAAAACATTATAATAGTGTGTTTTAAAAATTTTGAAGCATATTGCAGGAGAACTATATAATTCAGAAAAAGAATTCAAATTAAGTAAACCAATTATTTATGTAAAAACCATTAATAAATTGGTTATAAGCATTTTATTGATACATTGATTGATGTTTTTATTTTGCAGAAATTTACTAAAATCCAAATTTTTACATTTAGAATCACGAAGCAATGATTTACGAAATTAAATTATTGCGATTATTGTCTAAAATATTAGTTTTATTGCTTTTACAATATATAATTTGTTTTTGTAAAGCGATATTAGGGACTGTTTACAATTAACTATAATGATAAATTTGTTTATGTAAAAAGGTATTATGTTATAATTGTAAATAGTTTCCAATGTTTACTGATGTATTTTGGGGGTTATGTTTGTAAAATGGCAGAAAGTATCAACTTTTGTTTACATTACAATTTAGGCCAAATGTGTGCAAACTTGTACAGCATTAAAATTTGTACAGCCTAATGTGGCTCTATTTTGCTCTGTTGTTGCCGATATACTTATGAAACTCTTGCAGGCATTTTATATTTACTAAATAATTTGTTAGCCTTATATAGTCCTAATTAGTTCACAATGCAGCAAGAATTAGGTTACCCCTATTTAATATGAAATTTTAAGGGAAAGATGTGCTTAGGGAATGATTTCTCAGAATCGATAGCAATTAATGCTAATAAAAATTATTCGCGTGGCTCTGGCCTAAGATCCTATGTCTTTGTTCTGGCAATCTACAAATTAAAAAGCTTAAAAATGAAAAAACCGCAATCCGTTGTTTTATAACTGATTGCGGTTTCGCTTTGTCGGGGTGAGAAGACTCGAACTTCCGACCCCTTGCACCCCATGCAAGTACGCTAGCCAACTGCGCCACACCCCGATTTGGCTTTGCAAAAGTAATACAATCTTCAATTTCCGCAATTATTAAGCAAAAAAACAGCAAAAAAAATTCTGCTGTTTTAGTGATATGGTTTATTTCTACTTTGGTAAATCANNGATTTACCAAAGTAGAATTATAGGCAAACAGTATTACAGAGAAGGATAATCTAAATCTTTTATCAACACGCAAGAGCAAACAATAAAATCGATGATTTTGAATGCTTTTTGCTAAGCAAGTAAAGAATTTAGACAAGGTAGAAGTTTATTTATGTGCTAACCAAATGCGATCTTTCACGCCTG
>DMJL01000103.1:0-7589 GCA_003451785.1 Bacteroidales bacterium | reverse complement strand
TACAATCTTCAATTTCCGCAATTTTTAAGCAAAAAAAACAACAAAAAATTTTCTGCTGTTTTAGCGATATGGTTCACAAGAAAACAGTATTTGTAGAGAAGGATTATCTAACTCTTGTTTCAAAACGCAATAGCAAACATTAAGATTGTTGATTTTAAATGCTTTGGGCTAAGCAACAATAGAATTAAGAAAAAGTCGGAAGTTTATTTATGCGCAATCCAAATGCGATCTTTCACGCCTGCATCGTTGCCCAAAGCACGCGCCAATACAAAGAAGTAGTCAGACAATCTATTGAAATATTGTATTACAACATCATCTACCTGCGCTACTTCTGAAAGACTTACAATCAATCTTTCTCCCCTACGGCACACCGTGCGGCATACATGAGCTAAGGATACCGAAGGATGCCCACCGGGCAGAATAAAGTGGTTGAGATTGGGTAAATGCTCATTCATACTGTCTATTTCCCTTTCTAACATTAGAATGTCATCTACGGTTAATTTCGGTAATGGGTACTTATCGCTTCCTTCGTCGGCCGCAATAATAGATTCGGCAACAAACAAATGATTCTGAATCAGCAAGAGAATTTCATGGTAGTGTTGCTTCATGGGTTGGTCCATAAGCAAACCCACAAAGGAGTTTAACTCGTCAATAGTGCCATAAACATCAATTTTTAAATGCGATTTAAGCACTCTTTTTCCACCCAGAAGAGATGTTTGACCCTTATCACCGGTTTTTGTATAAATTTTCCAGTCTTTCATTTTTAAAAATTTGCATCGTGCCAACAATTACTCTATTAATGCTATAATAGGTAAATACCAATTGACCAATTTTTGTTCAAACTGATTTCATCCAATCAAGGATGCTAAACATTAGGAAATACGATAATATCAGAAAATTCTTGCAATACTTTCTCCACCACTAAAGATCGTTTTGCTTGTCGGCGGTCGAAGTCCACAACATATTCTACCATTAAAATCAGTTTTTCGTCAACAATATCCACAAAAACACCCAGATGGTCGTGTCTTTCAATGATGTTTTTCAGCTGATTTTGCAAGTTCAAAAGACTATTAGTTTCTATGTTGGGCATACTTCTCAATCGGAATTTTATCCGTTCATAGAAATTGTTTTTACCAAGATTGTTAACACTCTTTTCTAAAAAAATCCTGTTTGGCACCCTTATAAAGTCTTCGGGCAATTCATGGGTTTTGTCTAAAAGCACATAAAAAGTCCCAATATGTTGCACTTTGCCCTCATCTTCGCCAATTTTTATGTAATCACCAATACGAAAGGGCTTTTTTCGTAGAAGAATCATCCATGCAAATATCATTATCAACACATCCCGAATGGCGAAAGCCAAGCCCGTTGCCATCAACCCTATAAACAAGGTAATATTGGCCAACGACACCCCAAAATGATTGAGAATTACCAGCATTCCGATGGCAAACAATGACCAACTGTAGATTTTTGAATAGAAAATTTGTTCTTCAGGTTCTTCAAAAAACTTATAAACATATTTTTTAGTAAGCCTCGAAAACACTGTTACCACAAACATGGTAATGGAAACAAGCAAAATGCTATTGATAGCTTTGCTAATTGTTTCTGGAAGTGCAATTAACCCCCTCTGATACAAAAACAAGACAATAAGAAACAAGATAAGAAACAAAGCCGAAACCAATAATGCCGGACTTACAAATGGTATTTCTTTATCATTAATTTTGATGTTCGACATATTTGTTTATGCGATTGGTAAAACCATCTTTTCCATACCTGAGAATGCTAAATTAGTCATTGGACAATGACTTACAAAATTTTTTGTGCTGCAATAAATCGTGGTTTTTGATTAAAGTCTCGTTTTAGCTGAACATCTTTAAATCCTTCATTTATAATGCATAATGATGTTTCATTTGAGAAATTTTCATTGATTTCGAAGAATAGCCAACCACCTGATTTTAGCGAAAGGTAAGCCAGTCGGGCTACTGCTCTATAGAAAAGCAGAGGATCATTGTCGGGAACAAACAATGCCAAATGGGGTTCAAAATTAAGCACATTTGTCTGCATTTGCATTTTCTCATTGTTGGTAACATAAGGTGGATTGCAAACTATAGCATCAAGATTTTGCAATAATAAGCTATCGTTCAGCGCATCGAAATGAAAAAACTCAACCTCCGTTTGGTTTTTTTTAGCATTCTCCATAGCCAGATCCAAGGCTGCTTCTGAAATGTCGCAGCCCTTAATCTTTGCATCCTTCAACTGTTTTGCAAGGCTAATAGCAATGCATCCACTGCCAGTACATACATCGAGTATTTGCAATTGGCTGCTATCAAAGCAATTTGTGCATATCGTTGAATATACCCAAGCAACAAGCTCTTCAGTTTCAGGTCGAGGTATTAGCACTCTTTTATCTACTTCAAACTGCAGATTACAAAAATGTGCAACTCCCGTAATGTATTGAACCGGTATATGAAGTTTTAGCTGTTCAATAATTTCTTCAAGTTTTGCACCAAACCCTTGAGCTATAAGGTGGTTACGCTGCAAGATACGCTGAGCAGGATCCAGATTAAAGAAGTGTTCGAAAATTATATTCCCAAGCGAATGAATTTCGTTTGCGGAATAGTATTCAGAGAGTTTACTATTAAAAATGCCCCAAGCATTGCCTACGGTAAGGTTCTCTTCTTTGCTCATATCCACTATTCAAAATCCGGATACAATAGATATTTAGCCCTTATAGCTCTGAAGGCATTCAAACCGGGTTGCCACGATTCTCTTATTTGTTGTTCGGTAAGTCCGGCTTTAATCTGATTGCGAAGCAAATTGGTTCCGGCAAGGCGATCGAAAAAAGGATTAAAGAAACGGCTTTTGTCGGGAAAATAGTGGAATGCCTTTAGAAGGTACGATAGATTGATTCTTCTTGAAGCACGAATTTCTTCCTTGCTTAATTGTCGCAAATCCTTGCCATTGCATTTCAATCCAAGCAGTGGAGGATTGGTTGAAGCAGATATACTTTTAGGGGTGAATGTAAACGGAAACCTTTCTGATGGAAGTCTTTCGCTTCCAAATACTTGAAAGGGAAACTCTGTGCCTCTTCCAACGCTAATAGCAGTCCCTTCAAAAAAGCACAAGGATGGGTATAAGTATATTGAAAGCATATTGGGCAGATTGGGCGATGGTGGCACGGGCAATGCGTAGGGCATTGTGCGGTCGTAATTTTTTAATGGAATCACAGTGAGATTGGATTGCAAGTCGCCCCCCAACCATCCTTCGCCGTTTATCATCAATGCAAACTCACCAATAGTCATACCATGCACCACAGGCACCGGATGCAAACCCACAAAAGAACTAAATTCCATATCGAGCACAGGACCATCTATAAAATGGCCATTGGGATTGGGTCTATCTAACACTATCACCGGAATATTCTGGCGTGCAGCTACTTGCATGAGCATAGTCATGGTAGAAATATAGGTATAAAACCTTGCACCTACATCTTGCATGTCAAAAAGTATAACATCAATCCCTGCAAGTTGTTCGGGTGTTGGTCGTCGGGCCGGACCATAAAGACTGATAACCATTATGCCCTTTGAAGGATCCATACCACTTGCAACATAAGCCCCATCGGGTGCAGTGCCCCTGAATCCATGTTCGGGGCTGAAAATCTTTACAACATTTTTTCCTGACCGGACTAGGGTATCCACCAAATGTGTATTGCCTACCAAACTTGTGTGGTTGCCTGCCACGGCAATTCTTTTGCCCCTGAGCATTGGAAAATACAAATAGGTGCGCTCACCTCCAAGCGCCAACCCTTCGTGAATAGGCTTTTGGGCAAATGATAAATTTTGCCCACTATTAATTGTGTTAGCTCGGCATTGTGCAAAAAGCATAACCAAAGCCAAACTAAGAATTACAAAAAAATTATTCATACAGTGAATTTATATTTCTTATGTTGCCAACGCACTTATTTCCTATCCGATAGTTGGTAAAGAAGACCTATTGGATGGTTTTAAAACCATCGGAAAAGCCTAATTGCTTTGCAAATATATGCCTAAAGCATTGTATTATCTGCAAACGCAGGGGCGATATTTGGAAAGCCTATCGGCTAAATTGCCTAAAATCCACTCAAAGCAGATTGGTTGCCACAACTAATAGATGGCAAACAGATTAAAACTTAGAACTAAATGAAGTACGCTCTGGTGCTATGATTTTCTAAATGGCTAATTGCTAAAAATAAGCGTATCCCACCTTGCAGGATCTTGCACTTTGCTATGCGTCAATGCGTGCTGAAGAATGTTGGCAATCACATTTGGGGATGGCAATAAGGGCGGAAAATTGTTACGATAGACTGAAAAGACGCTGATGGCAGGCCTCCTTCTAAATTTTGCCCTTTTTACAGTAATCATCTTCTTTTTTAGGGTAATGGCCAGGTCCGAAGTGGTAAAATTTTGATTCATCTATTTTTTTTTGTTAGACTTACTTTTCTGAAAGAACATTCTAAAATAACTCTCTAGCTGATTTTTCAGCATTAGTTACATGGAGAATATCAAACTAAATTCGCAAAAGGGTGATTATTCATTTGTAGAACGAACCAAAGTGTTATGTAGTATGTTTCTTAATTAAATTTCACCAGCCCAATGGCTAAATTTGTACATTTGCTTAAGTAGAAAATTACGGATTTGACTCAAAAAGTTTATTTAACCTACAAAACCACAATAATCTATGAACCTTCACGAGTATCAAGGTAAGGCTATTCTAAAGAAATATGGTGTTCCTATTGCCGAAAGTATTTTGATTGATGATGCAACCGATTCAATTTCTGCTGCAAAAGAAGTACAAGCACGAACGGGAATTTCTATTTGGGCAATAAAAGCGCAAATTCATGCTGGAGGTAGAGGCAAGGGCGGCGGTGTGAAAATTGCCAAATCGCTGGATGATGTTGCTTTGTATGCAAACCAGATTTTGGGAATGCAGCTTGTAACACCGCAAACAGGACCTGAAGGCAAAAAGGTGAAGAAAGTTTTGATTGAGCAAGGTATCTATTATCCAGGAATATCTCAGCCCCAGGAATTCTATTTCGGCATAGTGTTCAACCGCAATCTTTCTCGAAATATTGTTATCTATTCGCCCAAAGGCGGGATGAATATTGAAGAAGTGGCCGAAGAAACACCACAATACCTTTTTAAGGAAGAAATAGATCCCTATCATGGTATCCTTCCATTTCAGGCACGGCGAATCGCGTTCAATTTGGGACTTAGCGGTGCGGCATTTAAATCCATGGTAAGTATGATTCCTAAGATTTACAACGCATATTTAGAAAATGATGCCACTACTTTGGAAATCAATCCATTGTTTAAGACATCGGACGATAAAATGTTAGTTGTTGATACCAAAATGGTTATTGACGACAACGCTCTGTACAGACATCCTGAGATTGAAGAAATGCGCGATTTGAATGAGGAGGATCCACTCGATGTGGAAGCGCGAGACAACAAATTGAACTATATAAAATTGGATGGAAATGTAGGATGTATGGTAAATGGTGCCGGATTGGCAATGGCTACCATGGATATTATTCAAATGAGCGGTGGCTACCCTGCAAATTTCTTAGATGTTGGAGGCACTGCAGATTCCACGAGGGTAGAGAAGGCGTTTCGCATATTGCTTAAAGATCCTAATGTGAAAATTATTCTGGTGAATATTTTTGGTGGCATTGTAAGATGCGATAGGGTTGCTATGGGAATTGTTGAAGCCTATAAGAATATTGGCAATATTGCTCTTCCAATTATTGTAAGGCTTCAGGGAACCAATGCAATAGAAGCCGCCGAACTCATAAAAAATTCTGGGCTGGCGGTGAATACTGCTTTGCAATTGGATGATGCAGCGCAGTTATTGAAGCGTTTCATTGCCCAGACTTCATGATAGTTTTGGTATGGTTATTTAGGAACTAAAACGAAATTCAGATTCTCACATTGAACAAAATATTTTTGAAAGTAGCCTTGTTGCTACCTAATGGATTGAAACATAATTAATTTTTTATGAAAACTACAGCACTCAAAGATAAGCACGAAGCAATGGGCGCTAAGATGGTGTCGTTTGCGGGCTTCTATATGCCAATACAATTCGAAGGAGTTAATGCAGAACACGAAACCGTTAGGAAAGCTTTGGGCGTTTTCGATGTTTCGCACATGGGCGAATTTTGGGTAGAAGGTCCCCGCGCATTGGATTTGTTGCAAAAAGTTAGTTCAAACGATGCATCAGCACTAACCGATGGAAAAGTGCAATATACCTGTTTTCCAAATTTAGAGGGAGGTATAGTTGACGATTTTTTGGTGTATAGATTTAGTCCTGAGAAATATCTGTTGGTAGTGAATGCAGCAAATATAGATAAGGATTGGGCATGGATAAATGCACAAAACGAGGGCATAGGCGCGCAATTGAGAAATGTATCCGATGATATTTCACAGCTTGCAGTGCAAGGCCCCTTAGCATTGAAAGCAATGCAGAAGTTGACCCCCACCCCTATTGTGGATATGCAATACTACAATTTTAAGGTAGTACAATTTGCTGGTATTGATGAAGTATTGATTTCAACTACAGGCTATACCGGTGCTGGAGGTTGCGAGATTTATTTTCCTAACGAACATGCTATTGCTATCTACGAAGCGGTATTAGAAGCTGGTGCGGAATATGGTATAAAGCCCATTGGCTTGGCAGCTCGCGACACCTTGAGGCTCGAAGCAGGATTTTGCCTTTATGGCAATGAGTTGAGCGACACAACTTCACCTATTGAAGCCGGTTTGGGCTGGATTACAAAATTCAGCGAGGGCAAAAACATGATTAACAAAGAAAATCTTTTGAAACAGAAAAACCTTGGGGTTGAGCGAAAATTGGTAGGTTTCAAAATGATTGACAAAGGTGTACCACGCCAGCACTATCCAATTATAACTGATGATGGCAACGCTATAGGTGAAGTAACTTCAGGCACCATGTCGCCAATGCTAAAAGAAGCTATTGGCTTGGGTTATGTAAAACCAAATTATGCATCCATAGGAAGCACCATATTCATCGAAATAAGAGGTAAAGCAGTAAGGGCTGAAGTTGTGAAACTTCCCTTTTACAAGTAATAATTTTAGAATCTAAGTGCCTTACAGTCTCTTTGACTCAATTTGCAGATTGCACTACCAAAATGTACAACGAAACCGGAAAATATAGCGTAGAGGTTTGTTTTTCGCCACTATCTTGGCCGCTGTTTGCCAAAGAAAATGCTGTTGTGGTTATTGTAGATATCTTCAGGGCTACAACAGCTATCTGTGCGGCATTGCATAATGGAGTAAAAAGCATAATTCCTGTAGCCGAAATATGGGAAAGTGAAGCATACAAACAAAAGGGCTATATAGTTGCAGGTGAGCGGGATGGGCATAAATTGCAATGTGCCGATATAGGAAACTCTCCATTTAATTTTTTAGATCCGTCATTGCGAGGGAAAACCATTGCTATGAATACTACCAATGGCACTCAAGCCATTAAGGTGGCTAATAATACAGGTTGTGTAGTTGTAATTGGATCTTTTCTCAACTTAGATGCTGTTGCACAGT
>DMJL01000161.1:4491-4739 GCA_003451785.1 Bacteroidales bacterium | reverse complement strand
CGTAATACCCGCTTTGCTCACCCTGCGACTGCAAATTTTTTTAACGCTCCGCTTTCTGGTCTTGTTATCATGATTTTTTCAATGCCGGAAAAATTGCCATTGCTTGGCGGGATTTCAAATTCCGCCAAATTTTGGCAGGCTAAAGCCCGTTTTGTCATTGTTTCATTGCTTCCCCCGACCTAAAGGTCAGGGTTACTAAATGATTTTGCAACCCCATAGGGGTAGTTTAGAGCCAATTTTGGCGGTGG
>DMJL01000161.1:0-4175 GCA_003451785.1 Bacteroidales bacterium | reverse complement strand
AGCCAATTTTGGCGGTGGTTGCATTGCCATTACAAAGTAGATTCTATTTTGTCATCCTGCCCGAAGGGAAGGATCTGCGTTTATGCTGTGATAGAAATGCTTCACTTCGACACTTCGGCTGCGTTCAATGAAACCCTTGCTCAGTACAAGCACTTCGTTCAGCATGACATCTGATTCCATCGCTGGCTGAATTTCTTTATTTTTCTTTCCTCCTTGCTAGGCGGGATTTCAAATTCCGCCAAATTTTGGCAGGGCTAAAGCCCGTTTTTTTATTGTTCATTGCTCCCCCGACCTAAAGGTCGGGGTTAAAGGAAGATTTTTTGTGTTTGGTATTCATAACCCAAGGTTTCAACCATGGGAAATGGATTCGAATTCCCAACTTTTCGGAATTGTAATTTATCCCGAAAATGAACAGGCACTAAAAATCCCTGCCTGTGCAAGGGTATCACACGGGCAGGGACAAGCAAAAAAGGCTTACTATTTCTTCCCTATGGGTTCGGGAATTCGGTACGATATTTTGTCGTTGAGAAACTCGTTGATCGCTACCAATGAAGACTTGGGAAGTTGCTCAAAATGTTTTGCAATTTCCACCTGCTCTCTGTTTTCAAAAACTTCTTCTAAATTATCGGTAGATGATGCAAATTCTCTGAGCTTACTGCTAAGCTCTTCTTTCATATCCACAGATATTTGATTTGCCCTTTTCGACAAAATAATCACAGACTGATAAATATTGCCTGTTTCTTTGTCGAAAGAGCGGAGGTCACGGGTAACGGTAGTGTATTCTACTTTAGATTTTTTTTGCTCCATGGGGATGCTATTGATTTACTGAAAGAGTTGTGGGACTTGTAAGGCGCTGAATATTTGTTTGCGAGAGATTGCGCAGGCGTTCAGATTGCTGTAAAAACCGACTCTCGGGAAAAAATCTTATCAATCGGTTGTGTGCCGTTACTACATTGTTGAATCGTTCCTTCTGCCTTTGCACAATGCTTTTTGATGCAAAATCGAAATTGGCTTGTACAATCTGAAACAATGCTTCTTCACGGAATTGGGTATCGGGAAAATCCCTGATAAGATTATTGAAGGTAGTAATGGATGCTGTATAGTCTGAAAGGTTATAAAACAACATTCCTTGGTTAAATACTTTCTCCTCTTGTCTTCTTCTAAGTTCGTCAATATGATCGTTTGCTTCGGCTACCCTCTCGCTTTGTGGAAACCTATTAACAAAAAGTTGAAAAGCATTGATAGCCTCCCTCCCTGCCATCTGATCTAAACTCGAACGGGGGGCTAATAGAAATTTGGTATAAGCCGCCATAAACAGAAACTCCTCTGTATGCCTGCTTCTGGGAAAGCCTTGCGTAAAAGTCATAAAGTGCTGACTGGCAGAAATGTAATCGCCAATTTTGTAATGCACCATCGCAAAGTAATAATGTACATCTTCGGCTCGTGCGGTGCCCCTAAAAACCGGCAAAAGATTGGTAAGCAAACCCAAAGAGCGATTGTAGTCGCCTTCCTCATAAAACCTTATGGCTGCTGCAAACTTTAGCTCATTGTCGGTGCTTCGCAGTAGGCGTTGATAGCCGCTACAAGAACTTGCAAACAAAGCAAAAAGTACTAAAACAAGCAGAAAAGACTTAGAACTTAAAAATTTCATGAACCGAATTTTGATTGATTATGTCTAAGGTGCAAAGTAAATAAATCTGCCAAAACAATTTGCAAAGGTAACATTTTTTAACGGACAGAAAAACTAAAATCCTGTGTGAATTGTGAACCTATCTAAAAAATTGTCGCAAGTTGGCGTATCCTGCCTTGCTCACCGAAACTTTGTGCCCGTTTTTGAGAAACGCTAAGTAGGAATCTTTTGAATAGGCTTCGATTTTTTGAATGGCATCTACCCTTACCAAATACGATCGGTGAACTTTGATGAATATTTCTGGGTTTAAGTTTTCTTCAAAATATTTGAGGGTTTTCTTTTTCAACATTTCTTTCTGTAGGGTTACGATCTTTACATAATCGTCCACTGCTTCCAGATACAGTATGGTTTCTTCGGGAATCACTACCAAGGCATCTCCTTGGCGCAATACTATTCTTTCTAAATATTTGCCCCTGTAATTTGTTGATTGATTGTCCTTTAGGGTTGCTGAAATTGGATGCATTCCACTTTCCAACGACCTAATTGCCTTTTCCATAGCCTGAGCAAAACGATGTTCCGACAATGGTTTCAAGAGATAGTCGAGGGCATGGTGCTCAAAGGCTTTCAGGGCAAACTGATCGTAGGCTGTGGTAAAGATAATTTGGGGAGAATCTTTTTCATCCAACAGTTCGAGCATCTCAAAACCATTGATACGGGGCATTTGAATATCCAGAAAAACTAAGTGGGGTTTGTGTAAACCAATAGCTTTTATACCTTCAAAACCGTCGCTGCACTCGGCCACAATCTCAACCTGATTATAGGGCGCAAGAAGATGCTTTACAAGTTCTCGAGCCGGCTGTTCGTCGTCGATGATAATGGCTTTAAATGGCATTTTGCAAGTCTCTTTTAGGAATAATTATGCTGGCAGTAAAAGTATTATCGGCGGCAGAGATACTCAACAACCGCCCATTTCCATAAATCAACCGCAGCCTGTTTCGGATATTCTCCAGACCAACCCCCTCGCCTTTGAACCTCAAATAGCTGCTATCGTAGTTATTGGTTATGCTGAGCAAAACGGTTTCGATGCCATGATCCTTAATATCCAGTCGTATGGCAACAGGCGCAGTGCTACTTTGCACACCGTGCTTTATGGCGTTTTCCACCAAGGGTTGCAACAACATTACCGGAATTTCTTGGTTTGCAAATTGGGGTGAAATATTATCAAAAGAAGTTTGCAACCTATCGCCAAATCGCAGCATCTCTACTTTGAGATACAACCTAACATTCTCAATTTCCTTGGCTAAGGTAGTGAGTTGCATGGCATCTTGCTTTAAGGCATATCTCAAAAAATCGGAAAGTGCGATGATCATCTCGCGAGCCATAGCAGGGTTGGTGTGGGTGAGGCTGCTTATAGAATTGAGGCTGTTGTAGATAAAATGGGGATTAAGTTGATTTTTCAGGGCGTGCAGTTCTGTTTTGCGCACCAATTCCTCTAAATGCAATGCCCTATAGCGGGTTTCGGCATCTTTTATTAAAAGAAAATGCACTTTGAAAAGCAAGAAAGCAATGGCAGCAAGACCAATTCCTACAAAAGCCCTGAACGCTAACGAATCGTTTATAAATGCAATATAGACATCCTGCTGTGGCAAAACCCAAGACAACAACATTTTCGACGCATAAAGCCAAACAAGCACCACGAGACTTCCTGCCAAGATTGCAGAAGGTAGATGAACATATCCGTGGTTGGCTGCTTTGCCCGAGAATCTAACTACAAACCACAGTGCTGATGCAAACAGGAAAAACAGTGTGCTGCTAATCAGCGCATCGGTAAGCGCAAGCCTGCGATCAAAATCCAAAAAAAAATACAAAGCAATAAACAGACCTGTAGATGTTACAATCCACAAGCCTGCATAATTGAGCATCAATTGTTTGTTGTTGGCTACAAATTCCTTCATTGAGCTTTACCAAGCACTTTTTATTTCGCCACCGCCAAAGATTACTACACCTTTAATAATCAAAACCTTTTCGGGGTTGGTTACCAAATTGGGGTTCATCTTAGCCCGCATATCCGAAAACCCACCGAAGATAGAAACTGCTTCGGTTCTGATGGTCCAGTCTTCGGGCACATACAGTGTGCTACCTCCAAAAATACACACTACTTCCAAATAAACAGGACCCGGAGCTAAGTGGGCTTGCTTAAAATTGACATCTACTCCTCCAAAAATGCAAACCACTTCGCCTCCCTGAAAATTTTCTGAAGTTACATTCTTTTTTCCTCCCCCAAAGACGCTCACATCTTCTAAGCGATCCGACTCCGTAAACTCAATATTATATGCATTTTGCTTGCGCCAGAATTTATACTTTGGGGGCAACAAAAGCTTGATACCAGCCAAAATCAGCAACGCGGGTATAAGAATCTGTATCATATCGAAAAAATCCAGATTCAATAAGTCCTTTGCCAAAAAGAAGCCACCTATACCAATCAGAACAAATCCGGTGGAGCGATTGGTATCGCCTACTATCAGAAATACACCGATTACAATCA
>DMJL01000306.1 GCA_003451785.1 Bacteroidales bacterium | reverse complement strand
ATTGCTTAAATGCCTATTTCAATAAAATTATTAGCAATTGAAGACAAAGCTGCACCGCAGGTGAAAATTAAAAATCCAATGGTTTTATAAATGCCAATACGCGCAATTTGCTTTTTCGCCTTAGTTTTTGTTAAAAACCTAACCTTTTGTTTAGATGCCCACTACGCAACTTTTTCAAAGCCCAAGTTTTGAATATGAAAAGCCCAAAGTGTATGCAAAAATCATTCTTAAAAGGCAGTGTTGTTTTTTAGAAAGCTAATAATCAAGGAGTAATAAATTTTCTATGCAGAGCACTGGTGCAACTATGGAGCCTATTCTAAAGTGTAAACGCCCATATAAATAGACTGTTTTATGAGTTAATTGCATGAAAAATGGTGGTTTTGATTAAATGAAAATCCATTTTCGTATGATAAACAAGCATCAATTTGGTGTCGGGCAAAAAAGTTTTCAACAAAGTGGTAAAAAGTGGAGAAATGTGGAGAAATTCGTTGTAAATTTACAATTGAAAACATTACCCCACTTCCATGAGCTATCTTCTTGGAGAATATGAATGTAAGGTTGATGCCAAAGGCAGGTTCATGTTGCCATCCGGGCTAAAAAAGCAGCTCATGGAAGGCGATCAGGACAGCTTTGTGATAAACCGGGGTTTTGAGAAGAATCTTACGCTGTATCCGCAAAGTGAATGGGCAAAGATATCGCAGGAGGTAAACTCCTTGAACTTGTACAACAAAAAAAACAGGGAGTTTGTGCGATATTTTTTCAGGGGTGCTACGGAAGTTGTACCAGATAATTCCAACAGACTTTTGCTAACCAAATCCTTGCTGGAATATGCGGGGATAAACAGCGATCTTGTGCTTTTTGCCTACGGGCAGAGGGTGGAAATTTGGGCTAAGGAAGCCTACGAGGCTTTAATGCAAAGCGAGCCTGATGATTTTTCGGTGCTGGCAGAAGAAGTAATGGGAAAATTATCCAACCCTCAAAACAATGAAAACATATCATGATCCAGTACTTGCCCTGCAGACCATAGAAGGGTTGAGCATAGTTGCCGATGGGCGATATGCGGATGCCACTTTTGGCGGGGGCGGGCATTCTGCTTTGATCCTTGATAGATTAACCACAGGAAAACTTATAGCATTTGATCAGGATGCCGATTCGGCTGCCAATGTGCCTGCCGACGATCGGATTCTATTCCTGAATCACAATTTTCGGTATATCAAAAATTTTGTAAAGCTCTACGGTTTTGCACCAGTAGATGGAATTTTGGCCGATCTTGGGGTTTCTTCACATCAATTCGATCAGCCGGAGAGGGGTTTTTCTACCCGATTTGCGGGGGCTTTAGATATGCGAATGAATCAGGCTACAGGACTTTCTGCAGCCGATATTTTAAATCAATATCCGCTTGAGAAACTCGAGGAAATTTTCAGGAACTATGGCGAATTGCCAAATTATAGGAAGATAGCATACACCCTTGAGCAATATCGAAAAACACAAGCGATTGAAACTACCCTGAATCTCAAGGATGTTTTAAGTAAGTATGCGCCTCGTGGGCGTGAAAACAAGTTTTTTGCAAAAGTATTTCAGGCATTGCGCATTGAAGTGAATCAGGAATTAGAGGCACTGAAAGAATTTTTGATGCACTCAGTTGAAATATTGAAGCCGGGCGGTCGGCTGGTGGTGATATCGTATCATTCGTTGGAAGACAGGTTGGTAAAAAATTTTATGAAATCTGGCAATTTTTCTGGGGAGATTGAGAAGGATTTTTTTGGAAATATTATCTCCCCCATTGCACCCATTGGAAAGGTAATAGTGCCTTCGGAAGAAGAAATAGAACGCAACAGCAGGGCACGAAGTGCCAAATTGCGAATAGCGCAAAAAAGAACATCCGATTGAAGTAATAGTAAGGTCATGGATAAGAACACATTCAAAGATGGTAATAGCGGCAATAAAACTTCCTCTGTAGTGGGTTTTTTTGCCACGATAGTTTCCATACTTAATGGCAAAATCCTTACTGGCACCAAGGCTATAAATTCCCTGCCCTTTTTACTGTTTCTTACAGGCATTGCATTCCTGTTGATTATGAATAGCTATTATGCTGAAAAGAAGGGGCGAGCAACAGAGTTGCTGCGGGACGAATTGGTGGAGTTGCGCACAAGGCATATACTCACTCGCTCAGAACTTATGTATTTGAGCAATCAATCGGCAATTGCAAGGCGGGTAAGTATCATGGGCTTGTATGAGTCGAGGGTGCCTCCTCTGGTAGTGGATGGCGAAAATCGGGATTTTGGAGTATTGAACAGTATTTTAAACTAAACTGCAAAGGTAATTTGGCAGATGGGCAGCAATAATCGCATATTACAAAGGGTATATTTCATCTATGTGCTGATGATTCTTGCCGGTTTGGGGATATTTACCCGAACGGTAATGATACAGGTAGCAGAAGGTGAATATTGGCGATCCCGTGCCCAGGCGGCCAATTTAAGGTATGAAACCGTTGAGGCAGCGCGTGGCAATATTTTTTCTGATGATGGAAGACTACTTGCCACAAGCGTGCCCGAGTACGATATTAGAATGGATTTGCACCCAGATGTAGTTTCTGATCAAATTTTTCATAACGGAATAGATTCATTGGCGTTTAGATTGGCGAGGCTGTTTGGCGATAGGAGTGCAGGGCAATATCGCTCGGCATTACTGGCTGCCAGGCGAACTGGGGAGCGATACTTTTTGGTTAAACGAGATGTTACGCACAAGCAGTTGTTGGTGTTGAAGGATTTTCCAATATTTAGGTTAGGTAGATTTCGTGGTGGTTTTATTGTTGTGTCCCGTGTGCGCAGGGAAATGCCCAATAGAAATTTGGCAGCCCGAACCATAGGGTACAAAGCTGAGGGTGTATATGTTGGGATTGAGGGAGCCTTCAACGATGTGCTTAGGGGTAATGATGGAAAACGACTTCTCCAAAGAGTAACAGGAGGGTATTGGTTACCCATCGAAAACAGCCAGCAAATAGAGCCAGTGAATGGTAATGATTTGGTTACTACCATCAATATTACCCTTCAAGATATTGTGGAAAATGCCCTTATGAGTCAACTTATCGAAACTCAGGCCGAGTTTGGTACGGCGGTTTTGATGGAAGTGGCAACCGGAAAAATCAAAGCGATTTCCAACCTTACTCGAACATCTACTGGCACCTACACCGAAACATTCAATTATGCAATTGCCGAGAGTGCAGAGCCTGGCTCTACATTTAAACTTGCTTCTATAATTGCACTATTAGAAGACAATAAGGTAAATCCCCAAGATATAGTGCATACCGTAAATGGCGAGTTGGTTTTTTACGATAGGCGCATGCGTGATGCTCGCGAAGGTGGCTTTGGTAGTATTACTGTACAAGAGGTATTTGAAGTTTCGAGTAATGTGGGCGTATCCAGACTTGTGCATGAAGCCTATCGCAGCAACCCTCAGCAATTTGTAAACCGTCTAAAGGATATGGGCTTGGGACAGAGGCTTGGCATTGAAATAAGTGGCGAAGGTGAACCCTTTATAACCGAGCCAAATGCCCAAACTTGGTCGAGGGTATCGCTTCCGTGGATGTCAATTGGTTATGAGGTAAAGCAAACCCCTTTGCAAATCCTGGCATTTTACAATGCTGTTGCCAACGGGGGCAGGAAAATGCGTCCTATGCTTGTAGAAGAGATTAAAAACTCCGGAGCAACAATTAAGCGATTTTCCCCGAAGGTGCTAAACAGAAGTATTGCCAGCCAATCAACATTAGAAAAAGTGCGTGCAATGATGGTAGGCGTGGTAGAAAACGGAACGGCCAGAAATATTCGGTCTCCCCACTACTCTATTGCGGGCAAAACAGGCACTGTGCAAGTAGCCTATGCAGGTAGGGGCTATCGCAATGTGGAGGGTGGTAGGTCGCATAGAAGTTCTTTTGTTGGGTTTTTCCCTGCCGATCAGCCGGCGTATAGTGCAATAGTTGTTATTCACAATCCTAGAGGTTATGTGTTTACTGGCGGGCAGGTTGCTGCACCCGTATTTAGGGAAATTGCCGATAGGGTGTTTGCTTCACACCTGCTTCTGGCTTCAAACAACCAAGATGACACCTTAGGCATACAACTACCGACCTTTAGAAATGCTATGGCTTCAGATCTGCGAAATATATACTCAGTATTTGGTCAAAGATTTAGAGCCGGTCGAGAGCAAAGTTGGCTGGAAGCAGTGCCTGTGGGGGAGGAGATACAGGCCACACCCATTGAAATGAACGGCAATCTTGTGCCCAAAGTGTTGGGAATGAGCTTGAGCGATGCTCTTCATGTGCTGGAGAGCAGTGGGCTAAGGGTACGATTTGTTGGCAGGGGCATTGTCAATTCCCAAAGTATAGATCCGGGCAGCCCCATTGTTAGAGGCAACACCATAACCTTAAACTTAAATTTAAACTGATTAACACTTGAAAATATTTGCCGACATATTGCACAATGTAACTCTGCTAGAAGTAGTAGGCAATACCCAATGCATGGTTGAATCTGTTGCATTCGATTCGCGCAAGGTTTTGCCCAATACCATCTTTGTGGCAATAAAGGGGCTAACTACCGATGGGCATAAATATATTGACCAAGCTATCGAAAAAGGTGCAACAGCTATTGTTTGTGAGCAATTGCCCAATGTGTTGAAAGGCCATATTGCTTATGTAAGAGTAGCAGATTGCAGCAAAGCTTTGGGTATATTGGCTGCAAATTATTACGATCATCCTTCTCAGAAAATTACCCTTGTGGGAGTTACGGGTACCAATGGCAAAACCACAGTAGCTACCTTGCTGCATCAATTGTTTACCAACATGGGGTTTCGGTGCGGATTATTATCTACGGTTAAAAACCTTGTGGAACACACTGAAATTGAAGCCACACACACCACACCCGATCCATTACAAATCAATCATCTATTGAGTTTGATGGTTCAAAGAGGTTGCAAGTATGTTTTTATGGAGGTTAGCTCCCATGCAGTTGTACAGCAGCGTATTGAAGGACTTAGGTTTGCGGTTGGTGTTTTTACCAATTTAACCCATGACCACTTAGATTTTCATAAAACCTTTGCTAATTACCTGAAAGCGAAGAAAAAGTTTTTCGATACCCTTTCGGTCGATGCAGTGTGTATTACCAATGCCGATGACAAAAACGGTGCTGTGATGTTGCAAAACACCCGTTCCCGCAAAATGAGCTACAGCCTTAAATCGCAGGCAGATTATAGAGGTCGGATAATTGAAAATGGCTTCTCCGGACTTACCATGGCAATAGATGGTCACGAGGTTTGGTTTAGGTTGGTTGGGGAGTTTAATGCGTATAATATTTTGGCTGTTTATGCCACTGCAAGAGCTTTGGGATTTGAGTCTGCTGCCGTGCTTACTGCATTGAGTACCTGCCAGCCTGCAAAAGGTAGATTTGAATATTTTACCGGTAAAGATAAGATTACAGGCATTGTTGACTATGCCCATACGCCCGATGCTTTGCTCAATGTTTTAAGTACCATAGGAGCAGTTTCTAAAGGTGGCGAAAAGATAATTACTGTGGTAGGAGCAGGCGGTAATCGCGATGCTGCCAAAAGACCGGAAATGGCGCGCATTGCCGTAAAAGGAAGTAGCAAGGTAATCCTTACAAGCGATAATCCTCGCTTCGAAGATCCCATAGATATTTTGGAGCAGATGAAAAAAGGGTTGACCATTTCGGAATTAAAGGATGTGTTAACTATTGAAAACAGAGCAGAAGCAATAAAAACGGCTTGCTGCTTAGCCCAACCCGGCGACATTATTCTGGTTGCGGGCAAGGGACATGAAAACTACCAAGAGATAAAAGGAGTAAAATACCCATTCGATGATATGAAATTATTGCAGGAATTTTTGGCTTAATATCACAAACAACCATAAACCAAATGCACCATGCTGTACTATTTGTTTGAATATCTTCATAAGTATCACGATCTCCCCGGAGCAGGGTTGTTTCAATTTATTTCATTCCGTGCGGGAATGGCAGTGATACTCTCCCTGTTTATAACCATGATTTCCGGCAGGAGAATCATCAGATACTTGCAGCGTATGCAGATTGGCGAAGTGGTTCGCGACCTTGGGCTCGAAGGGCAGATGAAAAAGCAAGGCACGCCCACAATGGGCGGTCTTATTATTATTGCAGGTATCGTTATTCCTACCTTGCTTTTCGCTCGGCTCGATAATATCTACATAATCCTAATGCTCGTTTCTACCATTTGGCTGGGGTTTATTGGGTTTGTTGACGATTATATCAAAGTTTTCAAAAAGGACAAGAAGGGTCTTCAGGGGCGGTTCAAAATATTAGGGCAAATTACCCTGGGCATAGTGGTTGGTGCAACTTTATATTTTCATGATGATGTGGTGATTAGGCAGGAAGTTCCTGTAGATCTAAGATTCGAAACCACTACCGAGATGCTTGCCATTACCGACCCTGATGAGCCTGCAGCGGCAGTTGCAAGAGAGTCCGTCAAGTCAACAAAAACAACAATTCCATTTTTTAAGGACAATGAGTTCGACTATTCATCCATTTTGCGATTCCTTGGTGGTGATTATGCGAGTTTAACTTGGCTTGTTTTTATTCCCATTGTTATCATTATAATTACGGCAGTATCCAACGGAGCTAATATGACCGATGGGCTTGATGGACTTGCAACCGGCACCTCGGCTATCATAGGAGTTACTTTAGGAATATTGGCCTATGTGTCGGGCAATATTATCTTTTCCGACTATCTCAATATAATGTATATACCCTTCACGGGCGAGCTGGTGGTTTTTGTGGCTGCTTTTGTAGGTGCGTGTATCGGTTTTCTGTGGTACAACACCTATCCGGCTCAGGTTTTTATGGGCGATACAGGCAGTCTTGCACTTGGCGGAATCATAGCAGTATTGGCCATTTCCATTCGCAAGGAATTGCTTATTCCCATTCTCTGTGGGATTTTCTTTGTCGAAAATCTTTCGGTTATACTGCAGGTTAGCTGGTTTAAATATACCAAGAAGCGGTTTGGGCAAGGGCGGCGTATATTTCGAATGGCACCCCTGCATCATCATTA
>DMJL01000096.1 GCA_003451785.1 Bacteroidales bacterium | reverse complement strand
TTTAAATCAAAAAATTTATCTTTACCAAATTTTTCTATTGGGTGCAGGTTACGGTTAATTTTTAATCAATGAAGTACAAATTTTAATTATTTTCATCTGCTTATTTTCAATTATTTACTAATTGTTCAACTCTATCAAACAATCAAACTCTAAACCAAAACTAATGAGAAAACTAACCATTTTCATGAGCGTTTTAGCAGCAACTTTGCTGCTGTTAAGCGTGCAGGTAGGTTTTTCCCAAGGGGTTACAACAGGTGCCATTTCGGGTACAGTTGTTGACCAAACAGGACAAACTTTACCTGGAGCCACAATTCAGGCGGTGCATGAGCCATCGGGAACCCGCTATGGCACATCCACATTGCCCGATGGTCGCTTTACTATACTAGGTATGAGGGTCGGCGGCCCATACCGTATTACTGCTACATTCATTGGATACGAAAGCCAAGAAATTGGCGAAGTATTTATTGCTCTTGGAGGAACTGCCAACTTTGACTTTGTTTTGCGCGATGCTGCCGCCCTTCTTGGCGAAGTAGTTGTTACGCACACCCGCGATTTCGTATTTAGTTCCGATCGCACAGGTGCATCTACCACCATCGGTCAGAACGAAATCAGAAGGCTGCCTTCATTCAACAACAGGATTGGCGATTTTACTCGCCTTACGCCTATGGCAAGCGGTAGCTCATTTGCAGGTGCCGACAATAGGATGAACAATATCACAGTTGATGGTTCTTCGTTCAATAACTCCTTTGGTCTTGGCGGTGAGCCAGGTGCTCGTACAGGTGTTGCACCAATTTCCATGTCGGCCATTGAAGCTATCACTGTGGATATTGCTCCATTTGATGTGCGTCAGGGAGATTTTGTGGGTGCCGGTGTAAACACTGTAACCCGTAGTGGAACCAACGAGTTTAGAGGTGAGGCGCATTATAGCTTCCGCAACCCCGATATGGTAGGTCGCGATGCAGGTGCCTTGACTTTCGACCCAGGTACTTTCAATTTCAACCAGTTTGGCTTTAATATAGGTGGCCCTATCATTCGTGATAGGCTATTTTTCTTTGCTGACTTTAGCCGAGAAATGTTAGAAGATCCTACAACCACTTTTAGAGCAAGGCAGGCAAATGAAACTCCGGGCGGTAATATTACCCGCGTATTGGAGTCTGACCTCATTACGCTGAGCAATTTCTTGAGGGATAGATTTGGATACGAAACAGGTCCTTTTCAAGATTACATGGGTCAAACACCTGCAACTCGTTTTATTTTAAAACTCGACTATAACCTCGACGACCGCAACAACTTCAGTCTTAGGTATAACCACCTGAATTCATTCTCTGATATTATTCTCTCCAATTCAGCCGCATTAGGGATGGGATCTCGCCGCACAAACCTAACCGGTTTGAACTTTAAGAACTCAAACTATCAAATTGTAGAAAACATTCGTTCAATTGTGGGCGAGTGGAACTCCCGTATTGGCGACAACATGTTCAACAACATGATTGTCGGATATACCTTCCAAGATGAGAGTCGCAAAGCATTGGGGACTATGTTTCCATTTGTTGATATTATGGATGGCGGTAGCGTTTACACTTCCTTCGGATTTGAGCCATTTACCCCCAACAACGAGCTTCGTTATGAGACTTGGCAGTTCCAAAATAATTTCTCAATCTTCTTACAAAACCACACCATTACATTAGGTGCAAGCGCAGAAATATTTAACTCTGAAAATATTTTCTTCCCAGGGTCGCAAAGTGTTTATACTTTTAACTCATTGGCAGATTTTTATACAGATGCCAACGATTTCTTAGCAAACCCCAACCGTACAACCTCGCCCATAACCTTGCGAAGGTTCCAAGTGCGTTGGTCTAATATTCCTGGACAAGACAGGCCCATACAGCCTTTGCATGTGTTTTATGCCGGTTTATATGCACAAAATCAGTGGCAAGTTACAGATAGGCTTAAGCTCACTGGAGGTTTGAGGATAGATGTTCCTTTCTTTGGAGAAGTTGAACACAGAAATGCAGAAGTAGAAACCTTCTTCTTTACCGACGAGCATGGCGGAATTGAATGGTTCCGTACCGATAGGCTGCCGGATCCGAAAATCCACTGGTCACCAAGATTTGGTTTCAACTGGGATGTTCAGGGAAATGCAAATACTCAGTTGCGTGGAGGAACAGGTCTCTTTACAGGCTCGCCACCCTATGTGTGGATTTCCAACCAGATTGGCAACAACGGTATCATGACCGGATTTGAGCAACTGGACAATACTAGAATTCGTCCATTCCACCCAGATCCAAACCGTTGGAAACCGACTACAGTAACCGGAGCACCTGCTGCAAGTTACGAGTTGGCTTACACGGACGAAGATTTCAAATTCCCACAAGTGTGGAGAAGCAATATCGCTATTGACCAAAGGCTTCCTTGGGGCTTCATAGGTACTTTCGAAGGTATCTATAGCAGGGATGTGAATGGTATTTACTACATCAATGCCAACCTGAGACCTACTACAGTAATGACCACTGGTGCCGATGTTAGACCATTGTATGCTGCAGGTGCAGGTAACAGGCTTATATCCAAAGTTACTTCGGCCATTGGTTTGAAGAATCAGAACAAAGGATATGCCTACAATATTGCCTTATCTTTAAGCAGACCTTTCCAAAATGGATGGTTCTTCACTGGAGGTTATCACTTTGGTATCGCAAGGAACACTGTTGATCCAGCTTCTATTGCTTTTAGCTCATGGAACGGAAATGCTCATCCAGGCAATCCAAACCTTCCTGGTCTTGGATACTCTGGAAACTCTGCTGGTCATAGAGCATTTGGTGCCCTTAGCTACACTACGCCATGGGAAACTACCATCTCATTGTTCATGGAAAGCCGCACCATTGGTAATTTCTCTTACATTTTTGCAGGTGATGTAAACCGCGACGGTGGCACTGCCAACGACCTGATTTGGATCCCCGCCAATATGGGCGAAATGAATTTCTTCCCCTTTGGTTTGAATGCCACTGGTGGTGTTGTAGCGTTTAACCATGCTACTTCCGTTGTAAACTTTAGTGAAGATGATCAAATGATAGCATGGAACAATTATATTGAGCAAGATCCTTATTTGAGTCGCAATAGAGGCCGTCATGCAGAACGCGGTGCTGCTTTCTTGCCGATGGTAACTCGCGCCGATTTGAGTATTACTCAAGAAGTTTCCTTGAATTTTGCAGGCATTCGCAACAGATTCCAGGTGCGTATGGATATTGCCAATGTTACAAATCTTATCAACAAAGAATGGGGCGTTGGCCAGAGGGTAGTTACCAATCAACCTTTGGTTGCTCGCCCAGCTGCACTCGGCGGTCCGATTGATGCACAAAACAGAATCATCTACCGCATGCAAAATATTGGAAATGAATTAGTTTCCGAATCGTTCCAACAAACTTTGGGAGTTGGCGATGTTTGGAGAATTATGTTTGGTGTAAGGTATATGTTCAACTAAGTATTACCCAATACCTTAGAAAAAAGAAAGGCTGCCAATTGGCAGCCTTTCTTTTTATATTAACCTTACTGAGCTATGAAGGTTATTTTCCTTGTTTTACAAACCGCTAAACACTACATCTTTGAAAACAAGTGTGGGTATTTGCGAAGGTGAGAAAGGGAAAGGATCGTTGCCCGTCTCAACCAATTGTTGCCAAAGTTCAAGGAGATTTCCTGCAATGTTCATTTCGTTTATGGGTTGCACTATTTTTCCATTCTCGATATACTGCCCCGATATTCCAAAGGAAAAGTCGCCTGTGGTTACACTGGCATTTCCTCCCGAAAACGATGTTATCAAAATGGCTCTTTCCTGTGCAGCAATAATTTGTTCCTCATTGCGAGT
>DMJL01000181.1 GCA_003451785.1 Bacteroidales bacterium | reverse complement strand
TTTGGTTCTACAAACCTACGACCTTTTCAGGGTCGAGAAAACATATTGGGCGGCAGTGCAAATTCCGCCAAGCGAAGGATGACAAAATGCCAATCGAGGATTGTCATGCTGAACCAAGTGCTCGCACTGAGCAATGGTTCCACTGAGCGCAGCCGAAGTGTAGAAGTGAAGCATCTCTGTAACACCATAAAGGGAGATCCTTCCCTTTGGTCAGGATGACAAGATCGGATCACGAGTTTGGCGGAATTTGTAATTCCGTCAAATATATGCTCCATATCACCCCTACGGGGTTTTATAGATTTTGTGGGATTATTTTCTATGGACATCTTACCCCTACGGGGTTGCAAAATCATGCAGTAACCCCGAACTACAGGTCGGGGGGAAGCAATGAAATATGACAAAACGGGCTTTAGCCCTGACTATTTTGACGGAATTGCAACGGCAAAGCAAAAAAGCCAACCCCAAAGGGGTTGAAGGATTGTAGAGAACGAAACATAACAATTTTGTGTACAACCCCGTCGGGGTCGAAGATCGGGAAGAGCGATTTGCTGCTACAAACCTACGACCTTTTCAGGGTCGAGAAAACATATTGGGCGGCAGTGCAAATTCCGCCAAGCGAAGGGAAACCCAATAGGCCCAAGCCTGTCGGATATGTTTCTTTTAAGAACCTAATCAATGCGGCGGGGTGGCGCGAAAATCCCCTGCAAGGCGAGAAGCTATTTCGGCGGGGAGAAACATAACTTCCTTCATATCCGTGGATAAACCATCTTACCAGATCGGAACCTATACGAAACAAAAAGTTGCCAAAATGTAATTGTCTTCGACCCATTGCATCGAAATAAAAACTTTGGTTGCGACAACAAGATAAATGAAAACAGCCAAAAGGCAGTCGGTTTCCTAATTGGGAAGAAACTTAAAAATTAAGAAAGGCCTCAGTCAAAACCCCATCAGCCCGAATGATATCTTCAAAGCGGGTAGGTAAATTTATTGTTGGGAAATTGCCGGAATTGCCCGAAACCCACCTTTTTCTTGTCACTAAAGTATGAAAATTATAAAAATTGCTCAATAGTAACCGAATGTCTGATTGGTTATATCCAGGATATTTTCTGAAGGAGATAATAAACCCCGATGTTTTCCGGCAGGCGAAAAGGATGGCTGGCAAAAACCATTACGGAAACCACTTTCAGGTTTTGTGGTTGCTAGCAAAGTTGACAGGCTGTTCAATGTAAGATTCAATTCTAAAGCCGATGGAAACAATACATGATATCTGAATTTCTTCTGCAATTCAGCAATGCTTCCCTGTGTAGAGCCATAAAAACTTATAGCCATAAAGACCAAACACAACAGTAACTTTTTCATATAGCTTGATTTTAGGTTTCGATTGAAAATTATACTTGCAACTCTATGTATTGCATGGGCTGGAGCATTTTGTTTTTTACCTGAAACATTGCCACCTGGCTTCCTAAAATCATCACGCACTAGGCTAAAGACCTTATCGGGGGGCGGAATTATCAATTCTGCCCCCCAAAGAGGCCATTACCATCTTGTCACATCTATACCAATACCAAATCTTGCAACTAAAATCGAATAACCAAAATCGCCTTTTGTGTTGAAATAAATACCTGGGCCTAGTGCCAATGATAAATGAAAAATTCCCAAAGCCCTTTGCATACCCCATGTTGGGATAATGTTAAAACTAAAGTAGTCCACCGGAGCAAAATTGCCCGTTCTGATAATATGAGGGAAACCTGTCCTGAAGCTTACGCCAAAATAATTACCCGAATTGCCGGCGATTCTTCTGTTTCTTTCCACCCGGGATTGAAAATTGTAAAAATATTTGTATGACAATACTATACCTGGAGCTAAAAGAAATGAAACAACTGGTTCGTCATAAAATATACCTCCCCTCCTGCTGAAACCTACTGAAAATCCAGAAAGCATACTGATTGTTGCCTGGTTGTTTACTGGAATTTCTACTTCAATTCCAGGTTCGATTATACGAGCCCTCATAATTCTTTGCAACTCTGTGATGGTGTCCTGTGCAACGCAAAAAACGCTAATTGGCATGCTGACTAATAGAATAAGTAACTTTTTCATTGGTTAACTTTTTTAAGGTTTATCTGAAAGTTATCCTTACGCCCCTCCAGGTATTGCCTATGCGCGCGGCGCCATATAAAACTGAGTTTGGCAAAAAAGTGAACCTTGAGGCTACAGGGGTAACACCTATATTTGGCGTACCACCTCCTCCTATAGGAATTCTAATATGAATTATCCCACCCTCATCGCTGCCAATTATCAGGGTGTGTTTTTTTGTGTTAGCGCGTCTTCTTTCGAGTGGGCCCAGAGAAATTTCTGTTACATTTGATTCGAGGTTTCTCGGGACGATCCTTATTGCTTCCCTCTGGTTGTGTGGATTCACAAATCTATTGTTCAAAAAATTCACTGTTAGCCTTCCTGTCGTTTTGGCTAGATTCCATAATGCCCCAAGCTTATCTCTTTTGGTAAAGTCAATTTCAAATCCTAAAATTTTGAATGTTTTCCAATGTTCATTTGCTAATACTGTTTGGCTCCACCCAAGGTCTTGTCCGAATTGCTCCATAAAATAGATAAACCCCAAGTTAGGATCGGGGGGAGGCATAAATGTGAAAAGTTGGCTTGGCCATTTCTCTCTCAAATTTAAAATTTCCCACCCGTTGATAATTTCATCGCTATACCTTTTTCTCCATAATCCTGTCCAGCCCCTGAATTGGGTTTTAGTTTTGATTCCTACTTCAGCATAAAAAAGAAACCTTTGGGCATAAAATTTTACATCAACTCTATTCCTATCGTCAAAGTAATTTCTGACACTTTTTGAAAAGCCCCATGGTATATCCCACAACTCACCAAAACCGGTTCTGTCGTCGGTAATATCCTTCCAATCCGCTTCCGAAGGAAGTTTATTGATTGGCTGAATGAGAATTGGGGAAACACCCCCACCTAAGGGTTCATCCAATATCCTTTCGTATGTATCGTACATATACAGATTAGAGTGACTGGTAAGTGCAAACATACCTTCACCGGCTGAATAACCTAAAGCCGTTGTTATTGGCTGGTAATAATGAAGTAAATTGGCTTCAACCGGCAATTCTCTTAACCACTGATAATTATTAATGCCAGTAAATAGCGTGCCATATTCAGTAATTCTGAAAAAAACATTGCCAATGGCAATTTCGTAATTTTCATTAAGTACTGATTTCAACAAATCGCTGTAAATCAGAGTATCTTCTGGCGCTCCTTCCAAACTTCCTGACTTTAACCAACTTGCCTGCGAAAGAGTTGTGATTCCTTTCGTTTCTACCGGTATTGTTCCTTCATTTTTCAGGGCTGTCATTGCTCTTTCGAAGCCTGCCTGTGATTGAAAATGTGCTACATCAGTTAAGGTAACATTTGGCTGCTCTGTTTCAAAAATAGGCGGCTTTGGTAAGTCATACTTCTGGCAGGAAGCCGTTAACAGCAGAACGAAAAAAATCGCTAAAAAGCCGACCCTAAGGGGTAGTACTTTGTATTTATCTAAAAAAAATGCTCGTTTCATAATGATTCAGTATTAAGGTTCAATGATTGAATAAAATTCGGCACTTCAGATCAGCTCAGTGCAAGCAAGCTCAGAGTAAACCATCAAAACCTTATTACTATTATGGAGGCTCATCACAAGCCGGAACATTAGAACGGGAAAATAATACGCCCAGCCGGGATGAAAAAATATATTCGGGAAGTTTATAGCAAGTAACTCTCTCTCTCTCTCTCTCTCTCTCTACGGAATCACGGCTTTTGGAGATACAGACATTTATGCTTGCAGTAAGATTTGTACGAAAAGCCAACTTCCAATTCATTGCACCGGGTTATTTGTAATTTCGAGCAACCACCAATACAAGAGCCAAAATGAAACTGAACAATTATGCGCTTTTTGTGAAAGAAACATTCGTTGTTAAAACTATAACAAAATTTTATAGGTTTTACATACGGTTGCAAATTTTTTTCAGATTGACATTTTTTTGAAGAGATGCATTACATAGAATGGC
>DMJL01000174.1:6754-8719 GCA_003451785.1 Bacteroidales bacterium | reverse complement strand
TGATTTACCAAAGTAGAACTAAGAAGTTTTGGAATTTCCTTAATTAAATTCGAAAGGTTTCATAAAAACCTGCTTATGGTTTTTGCCAAGCTTTTAATCGAAACCAGTTATCAACAACCGCACAACTACGCCCCTAAGTAGCTAAAGTAATTTCGGAGGGTAGTGCCACTTATTTCGGCGGGGCTTTCAACTTCCAAAACTATTGCACTATGGTTGTGTGCAAAAAAATCGACTAACGCTGCCCGTAAACTTACCTCGCACTTAGCAAAAAGGTACTCAGCTCCATAAGCTTTGCAAATAAACTTGGCAGAGGTATTGTGCCTCGACTCAAAATGTTCTTCTAACAGACCAGTAGTATCGGGGCCGTTCAAAAATCTAAAAATTCCTCCACCACCGTTGTGTATTACAATGATTTTAAGGTTTTTGGGGATATTTTTCAACCACAAACCATTTGAGTCATAAAAAAAAGCCAAGTCGCCAGTGATTAGAAGCGTGTTTTTGCCCGATGCGAAAGCAGCCCCAGCAGCCGTAGAAGTACAACCATCAATACCGCTTACGCCACGGTTGGAGTCCGTTCTCATGGGTTGGGCGAAGTCCATAAGCTGAGCGTATCGCACCGGAGTGCTATTGGCAAGTTGAATATGATAATCCTTAGGCGTATGGTTTACTATTTGTTCAAAAATTTTCAAATCGCTGTAGGGGCTTTCCTTCAAAAAAGCATCGTGTTTCATCATGGCAGTGTCCGATAGTTTAGCAAACAGTGCTGCATAATCGCCCTGTGTGTACCGCAATGCAGGTTGCATTTGTTGAAGGAAGTGCAAAGGCTCCATCAGGATGGTACGAGTCAACTGCTGATAGGTATCCAAATTCTGATCATCGGGGTCCACATGCCAATGGGCTTTTGCAGGACTTTTGCGCAACCACGATTTAATCCTTTTCGAGATTACCGGGCCGCCAATGGTGATTAATAGGTCGGGCACAAACGGAGCATTGTTGTTGGGCATTGCCGCAAGGCATCTATCAATCCATGCTATAAAGTGCTTCCCATAAAGGTTTGATAGACTTTCGGTAAGGACTACCACGGTTTCATCTTGAGAAAACTCTTGCAAAAGTGTTTGCAGATTATCATTCGGTGGCATCTGACCAGCAATGATAAGCTTCTTTTTGTGGGAATGCCACTCTTGAGTAAGGTCGTTTAATGCGTCGGTAGCTAATTCCTTGCGGGTAGGAACGATGGTGAAATCCTTAGGCGGTGGCCAACCCGAAAAGTCTTTTCCGTATAAAGGCTCAGAGAACGGAATATTGATATGCACCGGCCCGGTTACAGGATACATTACGGCATTGAGTGCTTCGCAAACTAAGCGGTTGGCATACCACAAATCATCATGGGATTGAATGCTTTGCGGCAATTGAAAACTTTTTTTGATAAAATTAGCAAACACATTGTTTTGCCTTATGGTTTGTCCATCGCCTTGGTCTATGTATTCCACTGGTCGGTCTGCTGTAAGCACAATTAGGGGAATGCGCTGATAATAGGCTTCGGCTATAGCAGGGGCATAGTTGAGCGGGGCACTGCCTGATGTGCAGGCAATAGCTACAGGAGTTTGCGTTTGTTGGGCCATACCCAATGCAAAGAATGCAGCACTTCGTTCGTCAACAATATTTACACAATCAAATTTTCTGTTCTTGCAAAAAGCTTCCAGAATAGGAGCATTGCGCGAGCCGGGGGAAGTAACAAGTGTACGCATCCCACGCTTGAGCATCAACTCAGCAAGGTATTCTATTGACCATCTATCGTTAAACATCGTGGTAGTTTTCCTTTAAGACCGACAAAAGTGTGTTTGCCTTAGCTTGGATCTCTTCCCATTCCTTCTGTAAGTCAGACTGGGGCATCAAGCCGCCGCCCGCAAAAATATATGCAATATCGTTTCGTATGTTCATACACCGCAAATTTACATACAAATG
>DMJL01000174.1:0-6379 GCA_003451785.1 Bacteroidales bacterium | reverse complement strand
GGATGTTTTTCGGTTTCTAATATGGATTGCATAGCTTCGTTTGCAGGTATGCCACACACCGCCGGTGTGGGATGTAGTGCTTCAGAAATTAGTTGGGCAGGAATGTGCTGAGGTACTTCAAAGCTAAGCATCTTGCGCAAATGCACCACAGGGCCAGCCAATACAGACTCCATCGGCATTTCCTGCAGTTGGGTAATGCCAACTTTTTTCAAAGTTTCCAGAATGTATTCCCATACAAAGGCGTTTTCATCCAATTCCTTGTTGGTCCAGCCATCTGTTGATTGTACTTGCGTACTTGCCGGCAAAGTACCTGCCAACGACATGGTCTTTCCTTCACCATTTTGTATTTCTAACAGAAGTTCGGGGGATGCGCCCATCCAATAATTGTTGGGGCTTAATTGCACCACATAAACGAATGCTTCAGGGTATCGCAAACATAGTGCTCGAAAAAAATCGCCCGGGCTAAACTGCTTTGGCAACGGAGTAGATTGCACTGCCGAAAGCACTACTTTTTGTAAGGTTCCGTCTCGTAGTTTTTGAAGCAAGCCATAGGCTTGTTGCAAATATTCTTCGCTATTGATGCAGGGATATTCATACTTGCTTGCTACGGGGTCATCAACAAGTGGCTGATGTGAATGGACAGCGGCATGATTTTTCCATCCTATTGCTTTAGTTGCTCCCGTGTAAATAAGTTCCGGGTATTCATAAGTTGCGCTGAATGGCACAAAAAGGAATCCATCTAAATCAAAATTTTCAGAATCGGGTTTTATAAAGGAGCCGCCACTCAACAAAACCGGCTCGGAAGCTTGGGGAAGCCTGTAGCATACAAAGGGTTGATTACCTTTTGAAAGACGATTTATGGCTTCATCGAGATTCATGGGAGGCAATTCTCTACAGTGGTTCTATTGGTTATCACATTCTTCTTTTTTGTGCATCAATTCAGCCACCTGAAGACCTGAATACTTAGGAATTTCCGTTTTTGGGTAGTATAAAGTTGGTGAGCCTGCACGAAGATATGAGTTGATTTTGTTCATCAAAGATTTCGATATCCCAAAGGTGTGTGTTTTTTCCCCTATGAATAAGATTGGCTTTAGCAATCACCCATTTACCAACTCCAGGACGCACATGGTTGGCACTGATGTGCGAGCCCCTCACTACAAATTCCTCATGGTTCACGAGCAGCATGGAGCCTAACCCCCCAATGGTTTCGGCTAAGGCAAGGCTGCTTCCGCCATGCAAAATTCCGGCTGGCTGCAAAGTGCGTTGGTCAATGGGCATTCGGGCAGCCACAAAACCATCCTTGGTTTCGAGGTACTCTATACCCAGATTTTCCATTAATGTGCCTTTGTTTAGGGCATTCAGGCTTTCAATTGTCGAGTTGAGGTCAATCATTTTTCGTCAATGGGATTCTACAACCTTGCCAAAGAGTTCAAATTCAGAGGCTGATGTGATTTTTACTTGCACAAAATTTCCTATGGTGATATTGGGATGGTCTTCAACTATTACTTCGTTGTCCACCTCAGGAGAATCGTATTCGGTGCGACCCACAAAATGGTTTCCTTCTTGGCGATCAATTATCACCTTGAAGACTTTACCTATCTTTTGCTGGTTAATTTCTAAAGAAATCTCCTGCTGCACTTCCATCAGCATATCCGCTCTTCTTTGTTTTTCATTTTCACTCACACCATCGGTTAGAGTGGCAGCCTGAGTACCTTCTTCTTCCGAGTAGGTAAATACGCCCAAGCGATCTATGCGGGTATCTTTTACAAATTGCAGCAATTCGTCAAATTCCTTTTGTGTCTCGCCCGGAAATCCAACCAACATGGTAGTTCGCAGTGCAATGTTGGGCACTTTTTGGCGCAGTTGGGCAAGCAGATTCAGCATTTCTTCCTTGCTGTGCCCGCGCTTCATAGCCGATAATATTTGGTTGTTGGCATGTTGTAGCGGAATATCCAAATACTTGCAAATTTTTGGATGTTTGGCCATGAGATCTATTGCCGCCTCGGGGAAGTTCTTAGGGTAGCCGTAATGCAGCCGTATCCATTCTATGCCATCTACTTCTACAAGTTGTTCCAGAAGGGGAGCCAATAATTGCTTCCGTTCAAGGTCAATTCCGTAGTAGCTAATGTCTTGGGCAATGATTAATAATTCCTTTACTCCGTTGCCTGCCAATGTCTTGGCTTCTTCTACCAGACTTTCTATGGTGCGTGAACGGTAGCTGCCTCTAATCATGGGTATGGCGCAAAACGAACAAGTTCGATCGCAGCCTTCAGATATTTTTAAATAGGCAAAATGACTCGGCGTAGTTTGAAACCTTTTGCTGCAAGCACTCTTGGGTTTCACATTCAGATGCGCAAACAGTGCCTCGGGTTCACCGGCACCAAACCATCCATCCACTTCCGGTATTTCCTTGCTCAGGTCTTCGGTATATCGTTGCGATAAGCACCCAAAAACCAAAACTTGCTCCACAAGCCCTTTTTTCTTGGCATTTACATACTCCAAAATGGTATCAATGCTTTCCTGTTTGGCATCATTGATAAATCCGCAAGTGTTTATCACCACAATATCTGCCGCACCATTGGCATCGTGGCTAATTTTAAATCTGCTTTTGGGAAGTTGCCCTAAGACCCTTTCAGAGTCAACTAAGTTTTTGGAACAGCCTAAGGTTATGAAGTTTAATGATTTTTTTCTCATTAAAGAGTAGCATTGCATTATAAAATCTGCTCATTTATTGCTAAGATGCAATGGATGAGAAATTTTAGGAATTATTGAAAAATGGATTCTACAAACGACTTTCTGTCAAACAACTGAAGGTCTTCAATGGTTTCGCCAACCCCAATGTATTTTACAGGTACCTGAAACTGGTCGCTCACGCCAATTACAACTCCACCCTTTGCGGTGCCGTCGAGTTTTGTAATAGCCAGTGCATTTACTTCGGTAGCAGATGTGAAATGCCTTGCCTGCTCAAAAGCGTTTTGCCCGGTAGAACCATCTAGCACCAACAGCACCTCGTGAGGAGCTTCGGGCATAACTTTCTGCATCACTCTGCGGATTTTCGACAGTTCGTTCATCAAGTTTAACTTGTTGTGCAAGCGGCCGGCGGTGTCGATAATTGCCACATCGAAGCCGTTTTTTTGGGCATAGCTTACAGTCTCGAAAGCCACACTGGCTGGGTCAACATTCATGCCCGACGAAATGATGGGAACACCGGCTCGCTGAGACCAGATGGTGAGTTGGTCAACTGCTGCAGCCCTGAAGGTATCTCCAGCACCCAAAACCACTTTGTGTCCCGACTTGGTGAATTGGTGCGCAAGTTTACCGATGGTTGTGGTTTTGCCCACACCGTTTACGCCTACAACCATTATCACGAATGGTCTTTGATGCTTATCTGCAAGAAGACTGTCAAAATCGGATGCTGGGTTTTCGGCTAATAAACCAATCACCTCTTCTTTCAAAATCCGATTCAACTCAGCCGCACCCAAGTACTTTTCTTTAGCAACACGGTTTTCTATCCGCTCAATAATTCTAATGGTGGTAGCTACACCCACATCGGAACTTATGAGTATTTCCTCCAGGTTATCTAAAACATCGGAGTCAACCAAGGATTTTCCGGCAATAACACGAGACACCTTAGTGAAAATGCTTTCACGGGTCTTGCTCAGCCCCTTGTCTAATTCTTCCTTCTTGCCTTTTGAGAATATATCGAATAGTCCCATGTTCTTGATTTTTGGCAAAGGTAGTGATTATAAACCTTAACCCACATATCCGTATTACCAGTTTTATGCTCAGTTTGAATGGGCAAACCTTGCAATGTTGTGCCTGTCATAAAGGCTTAAAACAAACAAAATCAGGCATCTGAATGAAAGTTTCAGACGCCTGACAACAGTTTTTTCTAAAAAAACTACTTCTTGTTGGAAAAGTGCTCTTTCACTTTTTCGGAAGCAATAATTTCTTCGCTGAAGGTGTATGCGCCAGTTTTGGCTGTTTTTACCATTCTGATGATTTTTGCATAACCCTTACCGGAATCGGTTTTCAGGGTAGCAACTACTTTCTTTGCCATAGGTCAATAGGGTTATTTAATCTCTCGGTGAATTGTTACTTTCCGTAGAATTGGGTTAAACTTTTTCAGTTCGAGGCGGGCCGGGGTGTTTTTCTTGTTCTTGGTTGTAATATACCTTGAAGTGCCAGCAACACCGCTTGTTTTATGCTCGGTGCATTCCATTATGACCTGCACTCGGGCTTCTTTTGTTTTCTTTCCCATGATATTCCGATTCGATTGTTGTTTTCAGGAGCGCAAAGGTACAATTTTTTTTCTCCGATTTAATATTTTCAACAAAATTATTGTAAAAATATTTTGCAATTTTTTTGGAGGTGGAAGTCAGGGGTAGGTAATCAGTAATCAGTTGTCAGTTTTCTTTGGCTACGCTAATAATTTCCTATTTAAACCCTTCATAGCCCACAATTTCAACCGTGGGTGATTTATGCGTTTGAAGCTCATTTCCCTTCATAGCCCACGGATTTATTCGTGGGTAATTGAAAAATATCCACCAATAAACCCCGTAGGGGCGATATATTCATAGAAAAATATCCACCAGCAAACAACAACCCCGTAGGGGTGGTATAGCGCATATAATTTGCGGAATTACAAATTCCGCCTCACTGGATGCGGTTCTATGGGTTATGAGATGCTTCACTTCGGCATGGCTCGGTGCAAGCACTTCGTTCAGCATGACAATCCACGATTGGTATTTTGTCATCCTTCGCTGGGCGGAATTTGCAATTCCGACCAACAGGTTGTCCGACCCAAAAAGGGTCGCAGGTTTATACGACCAAATCGTACATCCAAATTCTTCGACCCCGTCGGGGTCGTACACAACATTGTTACGGTTCATTTTCTACAAACCTTCAACCACTTTGGGGTTGGTATCGTGACTGGGCGGAATTTGCAATTTTGCAAAATTTTGTCAGGGCTAAAGCCCGTTTCTCCTTTGCAATTGCTTCCCCCGACTTAAAGGTCGGGGTTAATAATGGAAGATTTTTTGTGATTTGTCTTCCTAACCTGCGGTTTCACCCGTGGGTGATTTTTTTGGTTATGCTTTGTCGTTTAGAATTTCATCAATTTTCATTACTTCCCATGGGTCGAAATGCAGGTTGTTTAAAGCAGCTAGATTTTGTGTTAACTGGTCTATGTTGCTCGCTCCTATCAACACCGAAGTAACTCGCCAATCTTTCAACAACCAAGCAATGGCCATCTGAGCAAGGGTTTGTCCCCGGTTCATTGCTATTTCATGGAGCCTGCGAACGATCTGGAGTTTTTCTTGTGTAACCTGTTCGGGCTGCAAAAATCCAGTGGGTTTCGCTGCCCGAGATTCTGGCGGGATGCCTTGTAAGTATCTGTCGGTTAGCACACCCTGTGCTAATGGTGAAAAGGCGATACAACCTATTCCGTATTGCTCAATGGTGTTGAGTAGGTCTTTTTCTACCCAACGGTCGAGCATGGAGTATTTGGGTTGATGAATCAGGCACGGTGTTCCTTGTTGCCGTAGCAATTCGGCAGCTTGGGCAGTTTGCTCATGCGCATAGTTGGAAATGCCTGCATAGAGTGCTTTGCCTTGCTTTACGGCATGGCTGAGTGCCATCATGGTTTCTTCGAGAGGGGTGTTTGGGTCGTATCGGTGGGAGTAGAAAATGTCAACATACTCTAACTTCATGCGGCGAAGACTCTGGTCGAGACTGCTTAGCAGGGATTTTCTTGAGCCCCATTCCCCATAAGGACCAGGCCACATTTGATAACCTGCCTTGGTGGAAATAATCAATTCGTCGCGATAGGGTGAAAGTTCCTTAGTCATAATTTTGCCGAAATTTTCCTCGGCACTACCCGGCGGCGGACCGTAGTTATTGGCTAAGTCAAAGTGTGTAATACCAGAGTCGAACGCTCGAAGAATAATTTGTCGTGCGGTATTGAAATCGTCAACACCCCCGAAATTGTGCCAAAGCCCGAGGGAGATAGCCGGTAGCAACAGCCCAGACCGCCCAACGCGGTTGTATTTCATGGTTTCATATCTCGATGGGGATGCAATGAATGACATAAGGAATAGGTTGGATAATGGATTTAAAGCAAATAATTGACAAAAATAAAGCAAACTTGTTTCGATTATTAACAAATTAGTTTTGAATTACATGGTTTTGTTTGGATAATTTTGGTTGCGAAATTTCTAATTCATTGAATCGGAAGAATCTTATCGAATGGTAGGCAGATATGTAAATTTCGTAATGTAAAAGATCCTTCCCTTCGGCAGGACGGCAAAGCCCATCGAAGTTTGTCATGCTGAACGAAGTGCTTGCAGTGAACACTGCCGAAGTGAAGCATCTCAATAAC
>DMJL01000227.1 GCA_003451785.1 Bacteroidales bacterium | reverse complement strand
GAAGTAGCCCGTTGTTTTTTCCGTTCGGGGGGTGCTTCGGGTACTGTGGCTCGTACTATTTCGGCCTACGATATGCAGTTTAGCAATTCCGTCTATGGCAAATGTCCCAGTGGAAGATATGTATCGGAGCAGAGGCTCCACCAGATGCTGGATATTGAATTCAAGAGCATCAAAGAATTGTTGGCTGAGAAACGGGGCGAAAATACTCGATTTTTTGCCTTTGCCAATACCATAACAACCCTGAGTTTTAAGAAAGACAACGACCCACACGGCTGGCTCGGCGTAAGGTTTCAACTCAACCCCGGCGATGCGGCAAGCGATGTGGTGATTCATGTGCGCCTATTAGAAAACGACAGCCTGCTTCAGCAACAGACCATAGGAATCTTGGGCGTAAACCTCATCTATGCTTGCTATTACAACTACCATTACCCAAACCTTTTCATAAGTTCGCTCTTAGAATCCATTTCCGACAACCGAGTGGAGATTGACATGATAAGCATGAGCGGACCAGCATTTGAAAATGTTGATAACCGCCTACTTGCAGTGCAATTGGTAAAAAATGGGATGACCAGTGCAACCATGTTCGATAGAAATGGCAAGGTGCAGCAGCCAGCTGATTTGTTGTACAAAAAAGATGTTATGGTTTTAAGGGGGAGCTTCCGACCCATAACCTATGTGGGTTTTGATATGCTCAAAAGTGGTTTCTCCACTTTTAAAAAAGAAGTGGGTTTTGACAAGAATAAGACTTTGGTGCTTTGCGAAATTACCCTAAACAACCTCATGGGAGGTGGTGATTTTGATGAGAGAGACTTCTTGGATAGAGTGGATATTCTTTGCGGAATGGGGCAAAATGTTTTGATTTCTAATTTCAGGGAGTTTTACAAGTTGGCCGAATGGTTTAGGCGATTTAGGCTGGGCAGTATTCGTATGATTATGGGTGCGCATACCTTTCAAAATGTGTTAAGCCCCAAATATTATGCACATCTCAGAGGCGGAATGCTCGAAGCATTCGGAAGAATGTTCATAGAGAATCTGAAATTGTACATTTATCCCAGTTGCGAAAACGAGAATGAAGAGGTGCTAACTGTGGAGAACATTAAGGTTGCACCTGAGTTAATGCACCTATATCAACACCTGAAAGTAAACAACCTTATACTTGGCATTACAGATTTTCGCAAGGAAGTGCTGCCCTATTTCTCACACTTAGTGTTGAAAAAGATTAAAGAAAACGATGCTTCTTGGGAAAAAATGACGCCAAAGTTTGTTTCTGCCTATATCAAGGAAAAAAATCTATTCGGGTTCGGAGTTTCAAAGAAACGCGGAAAGCCTGTAAGGCAATAATGCTTGCCGCTGCCAACACACCTCCAATTTTGCTTTGATACTGGCACGATTAACAACGCATTCGGTAATAAACCGATGCCTCTCGTCTTTATTACAGTTTTGTTAAAACATTCGCAACCTTTAATTTTTCTTTCAGGGGGCGTTGCCGTATCTTTGCAAACCTATTGAAAAACCTTTATGTCGGTAGAAAATTACTCAGAAGACTCCATACGCACCCTCGATTGGAAGGAGCACATCCGATTGAGACCAGGTATGTATATTGGTAAGCTTGGCGACGGAGCCTCCCATGACGATGGGGTGTATGTACTTATCAAAGAAGTGATTGACAATGCCATTGATGAATTTATCATGGGATTTGGCAAAACCATAGAAGTACGGATTGATGGGCTAAAGGTTACAGTGCGGGACTTTGGTAGGGGCGTGCCCTTGGGTAAGGTTGTGGATGTGGTTTCAAAGATCAATACGGGTGCCAAGTACGACAGCAAAGTATTTAAGAAAACCGTTGGTCTCAACGGTGTGGGCACCAAGGCCGTAAATGCCCTTTCGAGTTATTTCCAAATACAGTCGGTGCGCGAAGGCAAAACAAGAATTGCAGATTTTGAAGGTGGTTTGCTTGTGGCCGAAAGACCAGAAACCGCCACTACCGAACGCAGCGGAACGCGGGTTACATTTACCCCCGACAGTCATATTTTTGGGAGCTACCGTTTTATTGACGATTATATTGAGAAGCTGCTTTGGAACTATGTGTATCTCAACAAAGGACTTACCATTTACTTCAATGGGCGCAAGTTTCAATCCCAAAACGGACTGCACGACCTATTAACACGCAATATAGATAGTTCCACTTGTTACCCGATTGTGTATTTGCAAGACGATGATTTGGAATTTGCTTTCACTCATAGCGAAACCCAATATAGCGAAGAGTATTTTTCGTTTGTCAACGGGCAACATACCACCCAGGGAGGCACCCATCAGGCAGCGTTTCGCGAGGCATTAACCAAAACTATCAGGGAGTTTTACAAAAAGGATTTTGATGCCAACGATATAAAAACCTCACTTATTGTAGCTCTTAGCATCAAAGTACAAGAGCCAGTCTTCGAATCGCAGACCAAAACCAAGCTGGGATCGCAAAACATGGAGCCTAACGGGCCTTCTATTCGCAACTATGTAACGGAGGTTGTAAAGCGCAAACTCGACAACTTTTTGCACATGAATCCCGAAACGGCCGATGCACTCCTGAAAAAGATTATGCAATCGGAGCGTGAGCGCAAGGATATGGCAAGCATTAAGAAGCTTGCCCGCGAAAGGGTGAAAAAAGCCAGTTTACACAACAAAAAGTTGCGCGACTGCCGCATTCATTACAACGACAACAACCCCCAAAGGCTCAATAGTACCCTGTTTATCACCGAAGGCGATTCGGCAAGTGGCTCCATCACCAAAGCAAGGGATGTGAATACCCAAGCAGTCTTTAGCCTCAAAGGAAAACCATTGAACTGCTATGGTCTAACCAAAAAAATTGTTTACGAAAACGAAGAGTTCAACCTGCTGCAAGCCGCACTCAACATAGAGGAAAGCATTGAAGACTTGCGATACAACAATATTGTAGTTGCCACGGATGCCGATGTGGATGGTATGCACATCAGGCTGCTGTTGCTCACATTTTTCCTGCAGTTTTTTCCCGACTTGGTAAGAAACGGGCATTTGTACATTCTTCAAACGCCCCTATTCAGGGTGAGAAACAAGCAAAAAACCTTATACTGCTATTCGGAAAAAGAAAAGCAAGAAGCAATGGCAGAATTGGGTAGCAAACCAGAGATTACGAGATTTAAAGGTCTTGGAGAAATTTCGCCCGACGAGTTTGGTCATTTCATTGGAAAAAACATACGGCTCGATCCGGTAATTTTCAAAAAAGAAATGGGCATTTCAGAGATGCTGTCGTTTTATATGGGCAAGAACACACCCGAACGACAACTATTCATCATGGATAACCTCAGGGTAGAACCCGAAAACATAGAGGTTTAACAATCATTTCAAACTATCATGAAGTTAATTTTTAGCAAGGCAGCCTCTGCAAATGCTCTTGAGTCAATCAAACAATTGTATCTTGCAGCATTCCCTGCCCACGAACGGCGCACCTTTCATGGATTAAAAGCTCAGGTGGAGCGAAGCACAAATTGCAGTGTAAATGCAGTAAACACTATAGATGGTGTAGTGGGGTTCTATACTTTTTGGGATTTCGAAGCGTTTGGCTTTGTGGAGCATATTGCTATTGAGCCACGCTTTCGCGGAATGAAACTCGGAGAAAGAACTCTGCAACACATAGCATCTGAATGCCAAAAACCTATTGTTCTGGAAGTAGAACCCCCAACCGACGAGGATAGCCGTAGAAGAATACAATTCTATATCCGCAACGGATTTCATTTGGTGGATATTCCCTATTTTCAACCATCGTACACCAATATTGGGGCAAACACCGATATGATGCTTATGACCAACAGCATCCACCTAAGTCAAAGGCAACTTATTGATGCTGCAGAACAAATACATCAAGTTGTTTATGGGCACAAAGATGCTGCGGAATAATTTCATCGAACAGTTCTTCAGCATTTATCAATGAATTAGCACCTAAAGGAGCTTAATGTATTTTTGTGGATAGGGCGTTGATTCTAAATAATTTTTTGGAGTCTAACCGCTTGAAAAATCAGCTTTTTTTTCGACCAACAATTTCAGAATTACCATTCCGATTGTAACCATAGCAAAAGGCTCAGATGTACTTGCATTTCTGCAATCTCACATCTAAGCCTATTTACTTTTGCAACTGTTGTGGTTGATGGATAACCACGAGTATTGCTAAACCGATTGAACCCATAGTTGCCGAAAATTACTTAAACGGCATTGGGGATCCAACAAGCTAATCTATGCTAAAATCGCAGATTTAATCCTGCCATGAAATGCCTTCCGGCTTGGGGGAAAAATCCGTCTTCGATGGTAATTAATCCTTGGTCGCCCACTACACCTTTGTAAATCCATGCATTGGTTTCGTAATAGTGATTCAGCAAATTGTTTACTTGCACTATCAGCTCCACTTCCCTAAAAAATCCTGGGCGGATTACATAGTTGATTCTAAGGTCGTTTACAAAGAAAGCATCTAGCATTCGTTGTTCGCTTTGAGTATTGTCAATAAATTGGCGACCAACATACTTGGAGTTTAGTGTTACTACAAAGTCATTAAACGCTTCGAAGCTAAACATACTGCCAGCTATGATTGAGGGGGAGAAAGCAATATCGGTATTTTTATAAATGCGGGATTCCGTACCTATCCATTCCCAATTGCTATCGAACACATCCGAAAACTCTTCAAAAACAGGAATCTTATTTCGGCTTATGGTAAAGTTTCCTTGCCATGTCAATCTCTCAGAAAGAATTAATCCACCCTGTAGCTCAAGCCCTAAGCGATAACTATCCTCTATGTTTACTCTGGAAAAGCCTCCCACATCGTTTATTTCGCCTGTGAGTACAAGTTGGTTTTTGTAATCCATCAGGTAGAAATTGGCATTGAACATAAACCGTTCACCTTGGTAGCGATATCCTAATTCCAAGTTTCTCAAAGTTTCGTGCTTAGGTCGGCTTTCGGGCGATGATTCGGTAAAATCTCTTCTCACAGGCTCGCGATTGCCAATGCCACCAAAGGCATAAACGGTATTTCTGGGATTGATAGCCCAATTTAAACCTACTTTAGGATTGAAGAAATGAAAAATAGCCTGCTGATCTATATTGCTAACTTCGCCCAAAACCCAAGCTGGACCTTCGAAAGTGTAGTCGATGAATCGGTATTGCAAATCGGCAAAGAGGTTTAAGCCGGGTGCCAGTTCATAATTAGCTTTCAGGAAAGTATTAAAGTCTTGCTTCACGGCATCGTTGTCGTAATACAGCCAACCCTTAGGTACATTCAACGCGTGCTCTGCCCAAATAATTTCCCCGAAATGCCTTCCCCAATATGTTTTGTATCCACCGCCCAAAGTAAGAGAAAGAGATTGCATGGGACTATGATTGAGCGTATAAACCATGCCTGCAAAATGGTTGTCGAGCCATCTTCTTCTGA
>DMJL01000244.1 GCA_003451785.1 Bacteroidales bacterium | reverse complement strand
TTCAAGATTAAACTCTTCAAACCTATGCTGTAGCTGGATTTGAAATCTTTTATTGTTGGGCAGCACCCAGCCAATTCCGGCATCTGCGCGGTTGTCCCATGCTGAGTATTCTGCACCGGGTTCAAGCAAAAGCTCGTTGGAAAACAGCAGATAAGGATGCCCCGGCTCCAGTCTAACGCCTCTGACGGGGATTTCGGTATTGAGCCGGGTACGAAATCTTTGCTGAAATTCACCACCGCGAAATCGCTGCTCCGACCTTAGGCGCAAGGCTATCCGTGAATTTTCGATATTCCATGTAGTGGAGTATTGCTGCACTATACGGTGATAATGCGTAGGTGTTTCATCAAAGGGATCCAACAATCTGTAAACATATCCCAGACCTATCCTGCGAGAACCCATGAGGGTGTAATTGGCAAAAACCTGAAATTCAAACCTATCTGTTGCGGTGGTTTCAAAACCACTTGCCTCGTTTCCGGCAACCCATTGCCGCATTTTTATTTGACTGGTAAAACTCCAGCGGGTATTGGCGCGCCATGTGAGGGAATAAGCAGGCTCTACCATTACTTCTACAGGTTCGGTTGCCGCTGCCTGAAAAAATAATGATGGAAATAGGAAAACGAATAAGAATAGGGTTTTTTTAGAAAAGTAAGTTGACATCGGATAAAGGTATTATTCTTCTTTTTGAAATAAGTTTAAATGTGCTATCAAAAATGTACTCGTATTGTGCAAGTTCCAATGTGGTTGCAGAAACCACTTCGGCCACAATCTCAAAATAATTGGCGGTAGGTCGGTCATCGTCCAATACATTTTCAATAAAATCTATCCGTGCAGCACCAGTGGGTGGTAAAAAGGTGTGTTGAACCCTTGATATTTTGAACCTTGAATAATTTTGCTCAAAATGTCTTCTTATGTTTTCACGCAAATTTGAGCCGGCTAATCGCCAATGCACAAGTTGCTCAATGTCGAGCAAAGTGTGGTCGGCACTATATTCAATACTAAAATAATTTCCTTCGTAAATCAATTTTACCTCCCAGGAGTGCGCAGTTCCGTCAAACTCTTTGAAGTACCTAATTCTTCGTCCTTCTTCGAGAAATTCTTCTAACTCGCGCAAAATCTCTGCAGGTACCTCTTGTTTGCTCACCCTTCTTTCGTATTCTATTTTGCCGGTCTGCTGTGCTTGTACCTGTAGGCTGCCAAAAACTATTGAAAAGACAACCAATGTGCCAAATACAAACCTTGCCCTAAATTTGCCCAAAAGCAACATTTTTGGGAAAAAGTTAACAAATGTGTTTCTCTGACTGATTTTTTTGTGAAGTTGCATATTTTAAATGGTAATTGTTTTGTATTGACAAAAGTTACAACTTGTTTTTAAATAGAAATTGCCTTACTTAGGATCGATGATTTCATGCAAGAGTTCGTCCACTTAGAATTTTAGATTAGAAATCAAAGCTGAGCACATTTATTTAAATTCAAAATTGAGCGCAAAGTTAAGTAATTTTACCAAAGAAAATGATGCTAAACTGGTGAAAAATGCAAAGTAACCTTTGGGCTTCCGTAGGCTTTGCCAAGTGGTTTCAAGTGATTCTTTTGTATATTGCATATTTGGATGCATTATTTGTTGGTGTGCAGATAATTAATTGTAATTAAATTAGACATGGCTGCAATAAGGTGCTTATTCAAAGTGGTTATTTTGGTTTTGGGAATAGGTTTTGTGTCGTGCTCGCGCAATCCTGTTACCAACAATTGGGAGTTTATGCTTTTTTCCCAGCAGAGTGAATTGGAAATCGGCCAACAATACGATGAGCAAATGAAGGCCATGTTTGGCATTTACCATGATGCCGAGATTCAATCGTTTATTGATGAAAGGGGAAAGCAAATGGGCGCAATATCCCACAGGCCCTATTTGAATTATCAATTCAGGATTTTGGACTCCCCTGTTATAAACGCGTTTGCGGTGCCCGGCGGATACATTTATTTCACCCGTGGGCTTTTGGCGCATCTCAATAGCGAAGCAGAGTTGATCGGTGTACTTGGCCATGAGATGGGGCATATAACCGCACGCCATGCACTTGCCCGCCAGAGTCAGAACAAGGTTGCAAGATTATTGCTTATCGGTGGGGCATTAGTATCGGATGAAATTGCCCAATTTGCCAATATTGCCTCCTTGGGTTTGGAATTGGTTTTCTTGCAGTATAGCAGAAACGATGAGCGTGAAGCCGACCGGCTGGGAGTGGAATATTCGGCTAAAATCGGATACGATGCTTCGCGCTTTGCCGATTTTTTCCAGTTACTGGTGCAAATGAATCTCGAAGACCAATCGGGAGGCATACCTACATTTCTATCTACACATCCTGATCCCGGCAACAGATACGAATCGGTAAACCAAGCCGCCGACCAATGGAAACAACAATTGGGTTCCGAAGAGTGGAAAATTAATAGAGAAAGTTACCTTAGAATGATCAACGGTATGGTTTATGGCGACAATCCCCGTGATGGATATGTAGAAAACCATGTCTTCTATCATCCGTCGCGGAGATTATTTTTTAGGATCCCCAATGGATGGCAGATGCATAAATCTTTAGGACAAGTGAAGTTTATGCCCAACGATGGTAGTGCGATGCTGCTTTTTGTGCCTGTAGAAGGAAGTAATCTGCGCAATGCTGCTATGGAGAATCTTTCGCAAATGGGATTGGAAGCCACAGAAGGCGGCAGCATTACAATAAACGGAAGACCTGCGCTTGCATTTGAACACCAAGCAACGAATGCAAATACTCAAAATAGCGAACCAATGACCATTCGCTCGGTTTTTGTGGATTTTTTTGGGAGCTATTATGCCGTGCATGGAATAGCATCTGCAAGCAGGTTTGATGCTATGCGAAGCGAATTTGAAAACAGTATGAATAGTTTCCAGCAACTTACAGACCCAAACCACCTAAACAGAGCTCCCCGACGCATTCGTATAGCCCGCGTGCCGCAAACAACTTCATTAGAAAGAGCCTTGCTTTCCTTAGGTGTGGGATCCGATCAAATTGCTAAAATAGCTTTGCTAAACAATATGGATCTTGCCGAAACTGTGCAGCGGGGCGAGATGTTGAAAATATTAGGGAGGTAGGTGCCTACCCAAATCTAATGAGCAATTTGGAAATTTAAAGAACGCAAAATAAATTCCAACTCCTTAAAAAAAGCAGTTTAAAGGTTGTTGTAAAAGTTGTAAACCCCTATAAAAGCACACTGTGAGATTGGGCAAAATCGAATTTTTGCCTTAGAACTCCTTCTCATGCAACGATTTGAACCCCTTGCCCAGTATCTCTGTTGCATCCATCACGGTTATAAAGGCATCAGGGTCTAGTTCTCGTATATACTCCTGCAAAATCACCACTTCTCTTCTGCTAACATTTACAAAAATTACCTTCTTTTCTGCTTTATTGTACATTCCTTTTGCTTCGAGAAGTGTGCCGCCTCTGTTGAGGTCGAATAGAATTTTCTGGGATATTTCTTCGTATTTATCGCTTATGATAAAAAGAGTTTTTTCGTAGGATACACCTTCCATCACTCCATCAATTACTTTGCCTGTTACATAAATTGCAATCCAAGAGTAAAGTGGTATTGTCCAATCGCCAAATGCCACCAATCCAACAAGCACAATCACCGAATCAACCACCATGAGCGTTTG
>DMJL01000084.1:1096-4304 GCA_003451785.1 Bacteroidales bacterium | reverse complement strand
ACCGCCCTTCACATGCCGATTTCTCTTGGGACAAGAAATATGGTCATCGCGACCATCGCGGTGGAGGTCGTTCTTCGGCACGGGAAACTGCTGCAAGGGTTGCCGCAGGAGCCTTTGCAAAAATGTTGCTCAAACCCTTGGGGGTAGAAGTAGTTGCTTGGGTATCCTCCGTTGGGCCAATAATATCGCAGGTAGATTTTGATACCTTAACGACCCAAATGGTAGATGCCAATGTGGTTCGTTGCCCCGACCACCAAGCGGCTGCATTGATGATGGAGTACATTGAAAACATGAAAGCCCAAAGTGATAGTACAGGCGGGGTAATCTCCTGTGTTTTGAGAAATGTGCCACTTGGGCTGGGCGAGCCTGTTTTCGATAAGTTGCATGCAGATTTGGCAAAGGCCATTCTGAGTATTAATGCCGCTAAAGGATTTGAGTATGGCAGTGGCTTTGGTGGGACATTACTCAAAGGATCGGAGCAGAATGATGTATTTGTCGTAAATACGCAAAATCAATTAACTACCAAAACCAATTATTCGGGGGGTATTCTTGGCGGAATCAGCACCGGTCAGCCCATTTTTTTCAGGGCGGCATTCAAACCCGTTGCTAGCATAGCAAAAGAACAAATCACGGTGGATAAAGCTGGAAAAACTGTAGCTCTTAAGATTCAAGGCAGGCACGATCCTTGCATTGTTCCTAGAGCAGTGCCCATTGTGGAAGCAATGGCAGCACTTACATTAGCTGACCATCTTTTGCGCAATAGAACCGCACAATGGTGGTTGTAGTTCAATAGGTTTCCACAAAACACACAGGCTTTGGGGAGATAATAATCCTAACAATTCTTAATCATGATAAAAAAGATTGCAAAAATTGCCGCCATAGTTCTCACAACTATTGTGGTACTACTTGTGCTGACACCCTTTTTGTTTAAAGGCAGGATTTTGAAGGAAGTGCAAAACCAAATAAACCAACGAATAGAAGCCACTGTAGAGTTTGGAGATTTAAGGCTCTCTTTGCTACGCAACTTTCCCAATGTGTCGATTAGCCTTAGCGATATAAGAGTGGTAGGTAAAGCACCATTTGAAGGCGATACCCTTGCATCTGTTAACAGAATTTCATTGGCACTCGACTTGTTTAGTTTATTTGGGGAGAGTGGTTATGAGATAAAAAGCATTAGAATAAACCAACCGAAAATTTTGCTTAAAACTCTTGAAGATGGTGCTACTAATTGGGATATAATGAAGGACACGCCTGAGCCAACACCAGAGCAACCTGCGGCCGCTCCATTTGCACTCCATTTAAGGCATTTTGCCATCAGCGAAGGATACTTAGTGTTTGATGATAGGCAGAGTGGAATGTTTGCGTCTGTAGGCAATCTCAATTCGGTGATCCGAGGCGATCTAAGTCAGGATATTACCACCATTGCTACCCGAAACACCACCATAGATTCCCTTACCGTAAGGATGGGTGCCCTACAGGCTTTTAACAGAGTTGGTCTGGATCTCTCAGCAGAGGTAGAAGCAAATCTTGCAGAAATGGTATTTACATTCAAAGAAAATGAGCTTAGACTCAATGAGCTTCCTTTGCGATTCGATGGCACAGTGGTATTGCAAGAAGACGATATGAATATAAATATTTCGTTTGCAGCCTTGCGGTCGGAGTTCAGGGATTTTCTTTCGTTGGTGCCGGCAGTTTTTATGAAGGATTTTGCATCCTTACAAACCGAAGGTTTCTTAGCACTCGATGGATTTGTAAAAGGGGTGTTTAATGAGAATCTCATCCCAGCATTTGGCCTGAATATAAAGGTTGACAATGGCTCTTTCCGCTATCCCCAATTACCGGCATCTGTAAACAATGTGATGCTTACTGTGGCAATTAACAACCCCGGAGGAGAAATGGATCTTACGGTTGTTGATATTCCTGCATTTAGCATGGTAGCAGCAGGCAATCCCATCAGTGCTCGTTTGAACCTTCGCACACCCATCAGCGACCCACAAATAGATGCATCAATAGAAGGGAAATTAAATCTATCTCAGGTTGCAGAGTTTTATCCCTTAGAAGATGGCACATCTCTAAATGGGATAATTGATGCCAATTTGCAGGCAAGAGGACGCATGTCGTACATAGAAAACAAACAATACGATAGGTTTTTTGCACAAGGCCGCCTATTGATTTCAGATGTTTTGGTACAAGTTCCTACTTACGCATACCCTGTAGAGATAAAAAACGCCGAGTTTGAATTGTCGCCCCAGTTTGCAAACATGCCGGCTTTCTTCATGAAACTTGGTGAAAGTGACCTGTCGGCATCGGGTCGTATTGACAACATTTTGGGCTTTCTTCTTTCCGACCAATTGCTATCCGGCTCCTTCCAAACCAACTCAACTTTTTTCAATATCCATCAGTTGATGGAAGGATTGCCTGCCCAAGATGAACCACAGGAGCCTACACAACTTTCGGTGATTAGGGTTCCCGAGAACATCAATTTTACGCTTCGCTCCAATTTTGACCGACTTCTCTTCGGGGAATTAGATATTACCCAGGCAAGAGGTATCATAAGAATAGCCGAAGGAACTGCCAGTTTAGAGAACTTGCAGATGAATCTTTTGGGCGGAAGTTTGGGTATCAATGGGTCATACAGTACCCAGGGGGCACAACCAGCGGTGGACTTTGGACTCAATATCAACCAATTCGATATTCAACAGGCATTTGCCAAGTTCAATACCGTAAGAGTTCTGGCACCTATTGCCCAATTTGCACAAGGAAAGTTTTCTGCTAACCTCAGTTTGCAAAGCTTACTCACCGATTCTCTAAGCCCAGTGCTAGCGTCACTTAGCGGAGCTGGGAGGCTGAATGCCGGGAGTTTGGCAATAGCCGATGTTCCGGCTATGACCAAACTTGCAGACCTAACCCAATTGGAGAAATTTAGAAATCTCTCGGTTAGGGATTTGCTTTTGAATTTTGCTTTTCAGGATGGCAAGGTAGATGTACAACCATTCGACTTGCGTATCGCCCAATCTGTTGCACGCATAAGTGGCAGCACCTTTTTCGACCAAACTGTGAACTATGTGATGAATGTAGAAATACCACGGGCGCAATTTGGAGGTGCGGCCAATCAGGTTTTAGACAACCTTGTGAATCAAGCAAGTGCCAGAGGATTGCGCATTACCCCCGGCGAAAGAGTGAATCTCGATGTGGTAATTGGGGGTAC
>DMJL01000084.1:0-716 GCA_003451785.1 Bacteroidales bacterium | reverse complement strand
GGGCAAATGCGCGATGCAATGCAACAAAGAGTTGACGATGCCAAACAACAGGTGATGGAGAGAGCCACGGAGGTGCGCACCGAAGTGGAAACACGGGTTCAGGAGACAGTAGATGAAACCCGGCAAAAGGTTCAGGCCGAGTTGGATGCACGCGCCAATCAAGTAATGGATGAAGCAAATGCATTGGCCGATCGCATTCGTCGCGAGGCTCGTGTAGCAGCCGATAGGGTTCGCACCGAAGCTCGCACTCAAGCACAAAGGCTCGAGGCCGAGGCATCAGGCCCTATTGCTCAAATGGCTGCTCGCAGAGCCGGTCAATTGGTGATAACAGAGGCCGACCAACGCGCTAAGGCACTCGAAGATGAAGCTGAACGAAATGCACAAAGAATTGTGGGCGAAGCCCAGCTACGAGCCGACCGTATAAGGGCAGGACTCGAGTAAGAAACACTTCATACAGGGCTCTTGCTAATCCTCGCAATGCCTGCTTTATAAAACTGTGTGGTTTGGAATAGGCAAAATTGCTCAGTGCATCATTTCTTTTCCAATTTCCTGAGAAAACTTTCTGCATGTATGATATGGCGGGTATGCGTGCCATAGCCTATCCGGGCCTCTTCGTCGTATGCCTCTACACTGAATTGCAGCTTGTTGCCTTGCACTTCCAGTAGCTCCGACTTTGCAGTTACAACCATTCCAACTGGTGTGGCTTTTATGTGCTT
>DMJL01000121.1 GCA_003451785.1 Bacteroidales bacterium | reverse complement strand
TTTGAACGCAATACCCTATTGCGATTGTGTTTTACAACATAGTCAACATTTTCTACTATTTCTTTAGGGATTTTGCTGAATGAAACAGGCAATGGTGTCCCTTTCACCCTTGCCGACGCTGATGTAATTGGCTTGCCGAATTCCCTTAAAAGTCTTAGGCAGAATTCATCGTTCGGAATGCGAACTGCAAGAGTCTTTTCGGGCGAAATAACATTCGATGCCAAGTTTGATGCCTTTGTGTAGATTATTGTCAGCGGTTCGTTGATGCTTTTTAATAGGTCGCTGGCAGTATCAGGAATTTTATAAACATACTTCTCGATATCTTTAAAGGATTTCATCAGAACAATTAATGATTTTTGGTCCGATTCGCCTTTTAATCTGTAAATTTTTTCTGCAGCTTTATAATTGGTTGCATCGCAGCCCAATCCCCAAACGGTATCGGTCGGATAGAGAATAACTCCCCCTTTTTCTAATACTTCCTTGGCTCTTTTTATATCCTCTTCCATATTTGGCAAATACAATTCTACGGGATATCAACAAACGCACTTTCCAGAAAATCGTATTGCGCTTTGGGTTAAATCCTTTTGCAAAATTAATAACAATGCATTACCTAAATACAGGATTATGCCCTAATCTAAAAGGCATGTAAGCCTGCCAGATATTTTAGGCAAAGTCTCTTTTAGTAAAAAGCTAATATCCATGAATTTATAGCGGCAGTTGCAAATCTATCAAATATATACTCTATACCACCCCTTCGGGGTTTGTAGGATTTTGGATGCTGTTTTTCTACTATCATTTTACCCCTACGGGGTTTAAAATCATGCAGTAATCTCGACCTTTAGGTCGGGGGAAGCAATGAAAAATGAAAAAACGGGCTTTAACCCTGCCTTTTCGGGCGGCATTATATCCGGTTTATTAGCTACTTGCAATTATCCATTGTCATGCTAAACGAAGTGGTTGCACTGAGCAGGGGGTCCACTGAGCGCAGCCGAAGTGTTGAAGTGAAGCCTCTCAATAACACTTTAAAAACAGATCCTTCCCTGCGGGCAGGATGACATAATAGCTTGTTTTGTTTGGCAGAATTTGTAATTTCATCACAAAAATGCTCTATATCACCCATACGGGGTTTGTAGGATTTTGGATGCTGTTTTTCTACTATCATCTCACCCCTACGGGGTTGCAAAATCATGTAGTAACCCCGACCTTTAGGTCAGGGGAAGCAATTACAAAGGAGAAACGAGCTTTAGCCCTGCCATTCAAGGCGGAATTTCAAATTCCGCCTTGAATGGTCAGGTGGCGGCGAAGGATTATTTCATCCGTGATTTATACTTCAGATGGGCGGGATTTATAATTCCGCTTCTTCCGCTGATATTCAAAAATTCACATAGAGTAATCCACAAATCCATTACATTTGAAAAAAAGCACCAACATGAGGTTCCCGGATTTTATTTGCCGGCAAGAAAACGAATCGTGGCATGAGTATTTCTATTTCATGGGCATGATAATTATTTCTTTGATGTTGCCTTTTTCTCGTCTATTACTAAGCTCGATTCAAATTTTATTGGTTGTCAATTGGCTGATAGAATGCAGATTTGCTGTGAAAAAGGAAAGATTTTTTGTCCATAGGCATGCAATGTATTTAATGTTGGTGTTTGTTTTATTCGTAGTAGCGATGGCATGGACCTATCAACCTTTAGATAGGATTTATGTTTCGCTCAAAGACAAAGCTCCATTTCTGACCCTCCCCTTATTGGCAGCCACCGGCAGACCATTAGATTGGCAGAGGGTGCAAGCCATACTTATAGCATTTATCTTTTCGGTATTTGCCGTTTCTTTAGCAGGTTTTTTGATGTTTGTAACGAATCCCGAAGCAGGAAGAACGACATTCTCCCCTTTTATGCACCATTTGCGCTTTGGTATCATGGTGGTAATGGCTATTTTCCTCAGCATTTGGCTTGCGCATAAGGCAAATGCTCCCATCAAGATAAAGGTTGTTGCTTGGTTGATTGCTATTTTTCTTACCGGTATAATGTTTCTGGCAGGTTGGATCACTGCCCTTGTTGCGTTTGGTGCAACTATTGGCTATCTTTTATTAAAAAATATTTTTTCTGTTAAAAAATCCCCAACAGATAGGGCATTCGCCGCTTTGGCTTTATTGCTATCTGTTGCGGTTACTTCTGCCGTTCTGTATTTTGTGGCAGAACCGGTTTTTCGACAGATTCCTAAGCCCCAAATCACAGGATTAGAGCGTACTCGGTATGGAAATCCGTACTATCATGATTTTGACAACCTTAGTTTGGAGAATGGACATTTGGTGTATTGGTTTATTGCCGAGGTTGAACTGCGCAAAGCTTGGAACGATCGCAGTAGGTTGTATTTTGATGGATACGACAACCAAGGTTCGCCTTACTTAAAAGGTACAATTTTTAGGTATTTGGCATCCAAAGGGCTGCGCAAAGATGGAGAAAGCCTCAATTCACTCAAAGATTATGAGATAAGAGCCATAGAAAACGGAGTGCCCAACTACCTTCATACGCGCTGGCCGGGTGTACTGATACGGCTGCATCAAACTTTTTGGGAAATTCAAGAATATCGCCGAACAGGCAACCCCGAAGGTTTTTCTCTAGCACAACGCATAGAACTTTGGAGGGCAGCTTGGAGTGCTTTTTTAGAACGCCCTATTGTAGGCTGGGGCAAAGGTGGAGTACACCATGCAATGAATTTTGGCTTAGACCAAATTCAATCCCAATGGGAGCTTCGTAATATCAAACCACACAACCAATATCTGTTGTATCTCATTACATTAGGAATTGTAGGAGCTATTGCTGTTTTTGTGTTTATGTACTTATTTATTCAAAAATCGGGAGCGTGGCGTTTTCTTCCTTTCCAAATAATGATGGTGATTGTCTTCAGCTCTATGTTGGGCGAGGATCTGCTCGATTTTCAAGAACCCATTTCTTTCTTCCTGCTGTTTATGGTTGTTTTTGGAATATTGCTATACAAAAGCAATACTTCAAATATCGAAACATCCCAATAACCAAGCATTTGGATTCCTAGATCAATATCCATTAGCGTCGAGCTATTGATGCAGCATTTAGAACCTAAACTGAAACACTATATTGCCGCAGTGCATCGTTCAGACTGGTTTTCTTATCGGTACTTTCTTTTCTTTGTCCAATAATAAGCGCACATGGCACATGAAAAGTACCTGCTGCAAAGGTTTTGGGAATACTTCCTGGAATAACCACCGACCGTGCCGGCACCCGACCAACATATTCCACAGGTTGCAAGCCGCTTACATCAATAATTCGTGTTGATGCTGTGAGAACCACATTGGCTCCCAATACCGATTCTTCTTGCACACGAACACCTTCTACCACGATACACCGCGAACCTACAAAACAATTGTCTTCGATTACTACAGGTGCCGCCTGCACGGGTTCCAATACCCCGCCGATACCTACACCACCACTTAGATGCACATTCTTTCCAATTTGGGCACAACTGCCCACAGTAGCCCATGTATCTACCATGGTGCCGCTATCCACAAAGGCCCCAATGTTTACATAAGATGGCATTAGAATGACCCCCGGGGCAAGAAATGCACCTTTTCGAGCCAAGGCATGGGGAACTACCCGTACGCCCAATTCCTTAAAACCTTTTTTGAGCGGAATCTTATCGTGAAACTCCATTGGACC
>DMJL01000048.1 GCA_003451785.1 Bacteroidales bacterium | reverse complement strand
TAGGGAGATTGACATCTTGGCGCAAAAGGGCGACACCCTATTGGTAGCTGAAGTAAAAACCCGAACTTCATTGTCGTTTGGTGAACCCGAAGCATTTGTATCAAAAGCCAAACAAAGACTTCTGATAGAGGCAGCCAACCAATACATTGGCAAACACAAACTCTCCTTAGAGGTAAGATTCGATATTATCAGCATTGTGTTCAAGGGGAATAGCCATCAATTGCATCATATAGAGGATGCATTTTATCCTGTTGTGTAACCTTCAATTTCCACAAAGTCAATCACCTTAGCCCATTGGGCAAAAAACCAAAAGCGATTTCCTGCAAAATTGCAGTTGTGCATATTTCGGCCATGTGGCACATTTGACAAATCCAAAATTGCTACAGCGGGGTAATATTCCACACATTTTGCTGATTACCAAGCCTGTTTTGGTTATGAAAAGCAATCGAGAAAAGAAATCTACAGAAGGGAATGCGTGTGCAATTTTATGACCCATTTCTTTGGGTGATATTGTGCTTTTTCTTCAAAATAATTCGAAATACAGAACCCTTGTTAAGCTCAGATGCGCTCACAAACAACTTCCCTCCATGGTAGTTTTCAATTATCCTTTTGCAAAGCGAAAGTCCCAACCCCCAGCCTTTATGCTTGCTTGTGTAGCCCGGAATAAATATGTCTTTGAATTTTGAGCGCGGTATGCCTTTTCCTGTATCTGCAAAATCTATTTTCACCAATTCCTCACCATCTTCCAATTGAATGGTTACAAGCCCCCTTCCATTCATTGCATCAATGGCATTTTTCACTAAGTTTTCGACCACCCATTCATAAAGCACGGAGTTGAGCGGCACCAAGATTTGCTCACTTGCGGATGTAACGGTGAACTGTACTTTTTTGGATGTACGGGTTTTCATATACTCCACGCTTCGTGTGGTAGTTTCCACGATATTTACTGGCTCGAGCTTTGCCGATGACCCTATTTTTGAGAATCTCTCAGAAATATGACCCAGTCTGCTTACATCCTTAGCCATTTCGTTGAGAACATCCAAATCTACTCCCCGCATCTTGAGAACTTCCATCCAGCCCTCGAGTGATGATACCGGAGTGCCTAACTGGTGGGCAGTTTCCTTTGACATTCCCACCCAAATCTTATTTTGCTCCGAGTTTCTTATCGTAGTAAACAAAAGGTAGGCTACCAACAGAAACAATCCTAAAACGGTTATCTGAACAAAAGGATAAAACTTCAGCTGTGTTAGAAGGAAAGAATTGGCATACAACACCTGACTTTTACCATAGTTGGGCAATGTGATGGTTATGGGCGTGTTTTTTCCATAAAATGATTGGATTAGCGCTTTAACCGATTGGGTATCCGACTCTGATGGTATTTCTACATTTCCGGCTGCTATTAGTCGGCTCAGGGTGCTATCTACAATTATCACGGGCACATTTGCAGTGTTGATTACTACTTCTGATATGAAGGAATGAATCAAATCGTTGAGCAGACTACGCAATTCGGTGAAAACATAACTATCCTTGTAATATAGAAATTGGGGTTCGAAATCGGGCACCAAATCGCTAGTGATAACAATGGGTTCGTACTCAGAAAAATAAGATTGCAATTCGGGAGTAAAAACAGTAGGATTTCCCAACCGATGGTCTAAGTTTCGATGTTTTAGCACATTGCCTCGGCTGTCGGTTATAAGTAGGGGAATGGTTGTATTGGCTTCGAGAATTTCAATATAAATCAAATCAATACTCTCAGTTAAGGGCATTTCGGCTATACGACGATTGGCATTTGCCCACAACTCCACCCTTTTAAGCTCTTCTTCTTTAATCAACGAGAAAAACCCGGTGGTGTAGTTTACCAAATTGGCTCGTTTTTCCACTGCCTCAGCCCATAGTTGTACCTGCAACCGCTCATCGTCTGCAATTCTGTTTATAAGTTTGTCTGTTGCCAGAAATGAAGCAATGGTAAATATTGCAGCAAAAGCTAGCAAAAACCATTTGGAATTTTGCTTCCCAAAAGTATAGTTCAGCCTAAACTTCATACTGCCATTGATATTTAGTATAAAAAACCGACTTAGAACCCACGCCCTAAGTTCTACTTCTTACAAACGGAATTTTGCAAGCAAATATTTTTGGGAATAGCCCATAAATTATTTTGGTCTTACAAATGTACCCCTTATCATTCATCAAACGAATGGGGCTTGCATACCAAAAATAATATTGGCGGAGCATCAAAAAAAATATTTTGTTCAGTAGCTCATATAATTGCACAAGCCGCCGAAAATTGCAATCGGCGGCTTGTAATCATGTTAATTTATTTTTACTGCATAAAGATTGGGCCTCCGGGTCCTAATGGAATTCCCAGCCAAATCCACACTATTAGAAGCAATGTCCAAAAGATGAGAAGCATTATCGAGTAAGGTATCATGGTGCTAATAATAGTCCCAATGCCATATTTTTCGTCGTATCGCTGTGCAAATGTTACAATAAGCGCAAAATAGCTCATCATTGGGGTAATCAGGTTGGTAACGGAATCGCCCACTCTAAAAGCTGCCTGAGTTAGAGCCGGATGATAAGCAGGGTCTATTAGCATAAACATTGGTATAAACACAGGAGCCATAATAGCCCACTTTGCAGAAGCACTGCCCATAAACAAATTGGTAAAACCAGAAAGCAAAACGAAAGCGACAATAAGCCCCAATCCTGTAAAACCTATAGTTTGCAGACCATAAGCACCCTTGATTGCAAAAATAATCCCCAGATTGCTGTAATTGAAGAAATAAACAAACTGCGCTGCAAAAAACACCAATACAATATAACCGGCCATGCCGGCCATGGTCTGCGTCATGTGCTTTATCAGTTGCTTATCGTTTTTGATAGTTCCTACAATGGCACCATACAACAACCCCGGTACAAAAAACATTAGCAGGATTCCTATTATAATACCACCGAAGAAGGGAGATTGCAAAACATCACCGGTTTCGGGATTGCGAAAGATACCCCACTCAGGCACAATGGTAAGAGCTAATAAAGCAATTGTTACAAGCAGTCCGTATCCAGCCCATCTCAATCCTTTTTTTTCGATGGGGGTAAGCTGCTCAATGGGCAACCTTTCTGCATTGCCGGTATATTTTCCGAGCCGTGGCTCAACAATCTTTTCGGTAACCCAAACACCCACAGCTATGACAACGAAACTCGAAATAAACATAAAATAGAAATTCACAGCCGGCGATATCAACATGCCTGGGATAAGCATTTGCGCTGCTGATTGGCTGATACCGGACAAGATGGTATCCGTAGAACTGATGAAAAAGGTAGCCGAAAATCCACCACTGACTCCGCAAAATGCTGCAGCCAAACCCGCCATGGGATGGCGACCCAAAGCATGAAATATCATTGCCGATAAGGGTATCAAAACCACATATCCGGCTTCGATAGCCAAAGTAGATACTATACCGGCTGTAAGAACTGCCGTAGTTACCAATCGGGGGGGTGAGTTTAATACCAATGCCCTAATCAAAACCGTAATAAGCCCCGAACCTTCGGCAACTCCAATACCAATCATTACCACAAGTACAAATCCCAAAGGTGGAAATTGAAGAAAGTTGTTGAGAATATTCGTATAAATCCATCGAAATCCATCTGCGCTAATAAGGTTTCGAACCGTGATTAGGCTTCCATCTACTGGATGATTTGCCTGAACACCCAAGAAATAGGCAATAGCCGACATTACCATTACCAGCACTGCCAGTAGAAAAAACAATGTAGCAGGATGGGGCAATTTATTGCCAACCAACTCTACAATATCGAGAAATTTAGAGAAGGCTTTAGATGAGAATTGCTTGATTTTTAACAATATTTCATTCATAATAGTTGATTTTGTAGTTTCATGTATTTTGATGTTGTATGAATCTTTACCGTGCAGGTGCTTATGGCTACCCACAATTTTTTCTTATATGTTTTGATTTCAAAAAAGCAATTTGAGAACCGAAGTTAGTCGCTATATTATTATAGGATTTTTTGATGCTAATGACGGCAAAGATAAAAATTTGCATAAAACAAATAATTGCACGAAGGATTTATTGGAAAGCGAGTGTATTTGTATGCAACAAATTCTCAAAGAAATTAAAACGCTTTGTGGTAAAAAAACAAAACCCCAGAAATTTGGTGCGCATGGATGTTAGTTTGCAAATGCTTTAGCTCCAGGGTGGAAAATGTTCACTTTCAAAGAAGCTTCAAAATGCAACACTTCCAATACATTTCCTTCATTTAGCAAGCAAAAAAAAAGCACATGCGCACAGGATTGAGGGCCTTTAAGCTGCAGTTGCGATATTATGAAGTGTTAGAATCTTTTGACCTGTATGGTATCAGAGCTGTTCGTGCCAAACAACGCAATTAGGGAAGGCGGCCTTGATAATCTCAGCTTCAATCTTGGAGAATATACCATAAATAGCTGAACCGCTTCCACTCATGGCGGCATAAACAGCACCGAAATGATACATTTGGTCTTTGATTTGTGCAAGCAGAGGATGCTGCACAAATACAGATTCTTCGAATCTATTGCTTATTGTATTTTTCCATTCTTCGATGGGGTTTTGCAACATTTGGCTCAACGGGCAATCAGGCACTCGGGACGAGATGCTACTGTATGCGTTGGTAGTGTTGACATGCACTTGTGGAATAACAATCACCAATGCGTAGCCGCTTAAATTCAGGGAAAAAGGCGTAAGAACCTCTCCCCTGCCAGTGGCCAACGCTGGCTTGTTATCAATAAAAAACGGGCAATCGCTGCCCAGATTTGCAGCAAGTCGTTTCAACAACTCGTTGGAAAGATTGCACGAAAATATTTCGTTGAGTATTTTTAGGGTAAATGCGGCATCGGAACTACCTCCACCCAAACCGGCACCAGCAGGAACCACCTTATGCAAATGAATATGCACGGGGCTTACATCTGCATATTGGCGCATAAGTTCCCACGCCCTCTGACAAAGGTTGGGCTTGCCATCGCTTGGCGGTTGCAAACCAGTAACATTTATACGGAAGATTCCGTCGGGGGCAGGTATCACTTCGAGCACATCGGCCATTTTTATAGGCCAAAGTACCGATTCAATATCGTGATATCCATCGGTGCGACGGCGAAGTATATTTAAACCCAGATTGATCTTTGCGTTGGGAAATGAAATCATAGGATTGCCTTATAGGTTTTTAATAGAATTCTTACCATAAAACTGCTACTGATTGATTTTCACATGGTCTAATGATGAAAAAATCAGCGATTCGGGACAATATTCTTCCATGAAAACTACCCATAAACCACCAGCGAGAATGGATTTGAAATTTCAAAAAACTTGTGGTCATTTCCTATTTTCAAGGTTTAACCAACCTCGCAGCGATTTCCAAACAATGTTGCTAATGTGCTACATAACTTTCCTACACTGCCTTTCATTAAGATTGCAACCAAAATACAAAATTGCACTATATGCGACTATTGCAAAAGATTGGATTGGCTCCTAAAAAAGCCTATTGGAAATTTTGGTGCTAATCAGAAAAGAGAAATGATGGTTAACCGCTATCAATGATTTCTTAAAAATCAAATATTTCTGGATCCCAACAAAACAGTGGAATTACTTTATGACCTCAAAAGACCATTGTAATATTCCAACATTGCTGCTTTTCTGATTACGCACCAAATTGTATAAATCCTATTGGATCACGCAATTTGCCATTACCCTTAAAAACAACTTGCGCTGCTACAGCATTTTGAGAAAAGATATCTCCTTGTCGCTTAGGAATCTCCATTTGCCACGGGGAAGATCTTTCTTGGTTAGCCCTGCAAATGCTACCCTGTCGAGCTTAGTAATTTGATACCCTAATTGCTCAAAAATACGGCGAACTACGCGGTTTTGCCCCGAATGGATTTCGATACCGACCTCTTTTTTGGTCTCTGCACCCTCCACATAAGCAATAGCATCGGGCTTTATAAACACATCATCATCGAGTTTTACGCCATTGGCTACTTGCTCTAAGTCAGCTTTTGTAAGGGGTTTATCGAGATGCACATGATAGATCTTGCGCACTCCATGCCGTGGATGGGTAAGTCTTTTGGTAAGTTCGCCATCGTTGGTTAGGAGCAGAAGACCAGTAGTATTGCGATCGAGCCGGCCAACAGGGAAAACCCTTTCTTTGCAAGCATTGCGCACCAAATCGGTAACAATCTTTCTATCGTGGGTGTCTTCGGCAGTGGTTATGAAGTCTTTGGGCTTGTTGAGCAAAATATAGACTTTCTTTTCATTTTTCAACCGCTCGTCGCCATACAAGATTACATCCGATGGTTGCACTTTGTACCCCATCTGCGTGATTATCTCGCCATTTACGGTAATTGCACCATTGGCAATCAACTCATCGGCTTCTCTGCGGGAGCAAACTCCAGCATTGGCAATGTATTTATTGAGTCTTATGCTACTATCGTAAGGCACGGCTCTACCCTTTCCGTACGGTGCCCTTGGGGCGCGTTCGGTGCGGTAGCTTCCCGAGCGGTCGTCTTGGTCTCTGTAGGATGATCTACGCTCCGAGCCTTCGCGATATGATGATGGCCTTTCTCTTTGGGCCGAACCCCGCTCATCGTCAAACCTACCTCTCGAAGAACTGCGCCTTTCTGATGATGATTCGTCTCTTGCGAATGGGCGACTGCTGCGTCTTTCTGACGATGATTCGTCTCGTGTGAATGGGCGGCTGGTTCGCCTTTCTGACGATGATTCGTCTCTTGCGAATGGGCGACTGCTGCGCCTTTCTGACGATGATTCGTCTCTTGTGAATGGGCGACTGCTGCGTCTTTCCGACGATGATTCGTCTCGTGTGAATGGGCGGCTGCTTCGCCTTTCTGATGATGATTCGTCTCTTGTGAATGGGCGACTGCTTCGCCTTTCTGACGATGATTCGTCTCTTGTGAATGGGCGACTGCTGCGTCTTTCTGATGATGATTCGCCGCTTGTGAATGGGCGACTGCTGCGTCTTTCTGATGATGATTCGCCGCTTGTGAATGGACGACTGCTTCGCCTTTCTGATGGTGATTCGTCTCTTGTGAATGGACGACTGCTGCGTCTTGGTGCTGATGAATCATCCTTTGCAAATCTTCTTTCTCTTGGATTTTCAGAAAAGGAAGCGGAATCCCTTTTGAAATCTCTATCGCTTCTACGGGTATCGGATGTGCGATTTTCTCCTGCACGGTTATCTCTTTCGTCGAAACGACCTCTTCTTGGTTTGTCGCTGGAGCCCCTGCCTTCGTAGGTGGATGCATCCCTTCTTTTGGGATAGCTTGAGCTTTTAGAAAATGGGCTATTCGATGATTTATCGAAAGGCTTATCGCCCCCTGAAAAACGCGGTTTGCGATCTTTATCAAACGGTTTGCCTGCAAAACCGTCCCTTTTTTCAAAATCCCGCCCTGTAGTTTTTGCAAAAGTGCCGCTATGGCCTTTGCTTTTAGAAAATCTGCCTCCCCTTGCCTCATCGCTGCGCTCAAAGGATTTGGGATTGGCTGAGTTGTCGGAACGAGCCTCGCGGCTAGTTTTTTTTCCGGAGTTGCCCCGTGCTGGTCTGGCATCCCTTTGCGAAAAGCGGGACGAACCTGACCTGGGTGCTGAAGTTTTCATGATGATGAATTTTTAATGTAAGAATGAAACGAAAGTATGCTTAAAAAAGTGTCAATTCGGGGTCATGCCAAGGGTTAATCAATTCTGGATAATTAACTCCTGCTTTATTTAGTTTGGGCGATACCTTATAAACCATCATTAGCCCTTCATCCAAAGGAGTAAACATGGGTAAAAGTGCATCGTTGTCGGATTCTTCTAACCACAGTTTGGCTCGCTCTTTTAGGATAATTACCGGCATCCTATTGTGGTAAGGTTCCACTATTCTATTTGCTTGAGTAGTGAGAATGCAAAATTCTGCCTTTGCACCACTACCTTGATTAGGTATTGTAGAATATAAGCCAGCAAATGCAAACAACTCACCACTTTTGAGAGAAAATCGCCAAGGCTGCCTTACTCTCCCATTGCCCGACCATTCGTAGAATCCGTCAGCTGGAATGAGGCACCTATTAGTTTTTATGAGATTTTTGAATGTGTTTTTTTCAAAAACCGATTCTGACCTTGCATTTATATGGAGTTGCTCTTTTGCTCCGCCCCATGCACATTTAATACCCCATTGCTTACCTTGCAGTCGCGAAGGTTCCTGCATAGTGATAACCGGAAGCGTATCGGTGGGTGAAGCATTGTAAACCATGCCCAGAATTTCTGTATCTGGAACTACATCAAAAAGGCTTCCCACCTCTTTGGCACCTTTACTTAAGGAGTACCGCCCGCACATGAGCA
>DMJL01000243.1 GCA_003451785.1 Bacteroidales bacterium | reverse complement strand
GGAGTTCTAACCACCCTTACCCGTCTTAAATCGAGGCGATTGAGCATATTGTTGGTCATTCCTTGCACATGGCGGCTCACAAAGCGCATGCTCTGGTCGTAATACAAAAACACTACGGGTGCCTGCTCAATGATAATACGGTCCATCTGTCTGTAAAGCTCAATCCGCTTATCCATATCAGGCTCTGCCAATGCCTGTTGGTACAGTGCATCGAACTGTAGGTTGGTAAAATGGGTGAAATTAGGACCGGCAGGAGTATGATTTCGGCTGTAGAAAAGTGCCAGATAGGTTTCGGCTTCGGGATAATCGGCAATCCACGAAGCTCTGAATATTTGTGCTTCCGTTTTTGCCATAATCTCCCTGAGGGTGGCCGGCGGCAGAACTTCCACAGCAAGGTTTATTCCCAATTCGCCCAATTCATGTTGCAGAAATTGACCTATATCCGCATGCTGCTGGTTGGTAAGTAGGGTAATACGAGGCAATCCTCTACCCTGCGGAAAGCCTGCTTGTTCCAAGAGTAAGGCTGCTTTATCGGGATTGTAGTAGTAGCCCCCTGTATTTTCATAAAAACCGGGCATCCCTACCGGAACAAATCCTGCAAAGGCAGGGCGACCAATGTTGTTTCTCAAGAATTTCAACATTTTCTTCCTATCGAAGCCATAGTTTATTGCTTGCCGCACTTTCACTTGGTGAAGTGGCCAATCGGGAGGCAAGTTGTTGCTACCCACATAAATACCCAAGTACTCTTTATTCAAAAAGGGCATGGTGATAAGTTTAAACCTATCTCTATACTTGGGTTGCAGCTCTCCGGTTGGGGTTAGAATTTCATCAATATAACTTGCATGTAATCCACTCAAGAAGTCAATATTGCCTTTTACAAATTTCAAGAAAGCGGCTTGCCGGTCGGCTATGAAGGTAATGGCAATTGCATCCAAAAAAGGCAACCGTTGATTGCCTTCAAACTCAAAATAGTTTTCATGGCGGCGCAACACAAGTTTCACTCCTTCCTCCCAAAACTTGAAGCGAAACGGACCCGTACCTACGGGATTTCTACGAAAGTCGGAACCAAAAAATGCAATAGCCTCCTTGGGCACAACTGCACAATATTGCATAGTGAGCAGCCCTGCAAAAGGTGGGAAAGTGCTTGCAAGTCTTATGGTGAGAATGGTATCGTTGGGAGCTTCAATGGCCAAAGTGCCATCGTTATTTCTTTTCACAGCATTCATCACCCACAAACCTGGGGAACTAAGAGCGGGGTCTATAAGCCTTGAGAAACTAAAAACAAAATCCGAGGCAACTACCCTTCGACCTCTACCTTGCTCAAAAGCCGGACTATCTTGAAAATACACATCGTTGCGCAGCACAAAAGTGTATAACAACCCATCTTCGGATACTTCAAAGCTTCTTGCTATGGCAGGTACAATTTGAAGGTTGGAGTCTAACTGCAACAAGGATGTGAATATCTGCGATACAGCCCAGATATTGGCTTGATTGCGAGCAAAAATAGGGTCGAGTGAAGTTATATTGGATGCTTCGTTGTAACGAAAAAGCGATAAATGATCGAGTGGCGGAAACTTTCGCCCACAGGATGCTCCCGTTAACAAAATTATAACAAGAAATACAACATTTCGATAAGTCATGCCTCAGCTCATTTACATACCAAAGGTAGCTATAATGATAGGTTAGGGGCACAAATTTGTAAGAAAATCACTTTCTATGAACTACGCTCTCAGGCTACAAAAGCATAAATTCACCTCTTAAGTAACTCCCTTTTGGTTCTTTTATAAGTGGATATTGACCATTAGAATAACTTTTTTACCACAATAAACGAAAGGTAAAATCACAAGGACTACTGAGAAATACAATTAGGGTATTTTGCGAAATTCTTTTCGCCCCTAGCGGTTAAACTTTCTTGTAACTTCTTGTTTATTATTTTGTTATGCGCTATATTGTGCAATAATAAAATACTTTAGAATGGAGTACTTTTCAAATAAGGCTGAGCAATATAGTTGCAAAGTAGCGCGCAAAAATAAGTGTGATAGTTTTAGATTTGCTTGGATGTTAAAGGGCGTTGCTCAGGAGAAAGTAAAGCTGGGTGGATTGACTTGGCTACATTGTCCCTTGAGAACGGATTGCGCAAATTAGTTGGGGAGAGCAAATCTTCTTCAATTCTCAGCCACCAAGAATTACGGGTTTTTGTATTTGGCATATTTTTCAAGCCCGAAAGTTTGAAAAAGTTCTTGAAGGCAAAATCGGCATTAGTTTTGACTGTAACTTTCGTGAGGCGAACAATACTAAGCTTTTGAAAAAAATTGCCGGAACGCTTTTTTCGAGTTACAGTTTGGGGCAAACAATTGATGGAAGGAAACTGCCGACAGGTACAAGAAGTTTGCATTTTGCAAAAAGTCAAAAACCGAGGAACTGAACACATAAACATTGGCGATTTGTGAACTATAAGCTTAATCAGGGTAAATCTCAGCATTACAAAAGGCATTGGGCTTTGCTTGAACCCCAAAAACCGGCATCCTTTTATTTCTGCTCATGCTGCTTAATTAGTTTAAAATGAAAGCATTAACACCATTGAATAAATTTAAAAATCCTGAATAAATCCTATCGGAGAAAATTCGGAGCTTACTTTCGGACTTCAATTATACGATGGTTTTTTTGATTATCGCGAATTCTCATTCCGTAAGTTATTAACAATGGTTTTAAGTTAAACAAGCCATTGTTTTTTTATGACAATCAAAATAAATAAACAGGTGAACCCAAATTTAGCCACACAATAAATCCACTACTGCCTTTAAACTGTTGATTTTGTGTAAATTATGGAATTTGAATAAAAGAAGAGCAATTTCACAAAGGATGGTTGCATATTTCTGCAATGCATGGGCTTTGTTACTCTATTGCTTTCTATCTTGGAAGTTGCGCAGAATGGATAGGATATACAATCCCATAAACGCCAACAAACCATTGATTATAAGAAGCTCAAATCCAAATCGATAGCCGGCAAACAACTCTTGGGAATACACATTGAGCAGAAAACTGATTGCTGGAGCAAGAACCGCCACCAATGGCACCCATTTGTCCAAAACCTTGCGCTTGGTGAACAATCCGAATGCAAATAGACCCAGAAGAGGTCCGTAGGTATATCCGGCAATGGTAAAGAGCATACTCAAGATGGCTTCGTTGTGTATAGCACCATAGAGCAACATAATAAGCATCATAACCACGGCAAACCCAATATGCACTTTATACCTTAGAGACTTCACCCTCTGCTCTGTAAAACCTTCCTTGCGTTTTACACCTAAGAAATCAACTACAAATGTTGTAGTTAGAGCCGTAAGCGTGCCATCGGCACTGGAGTAGGCTGCAGCTACCAACCCAAAAAAGAAGGTAAGCCCGGCAGCTAAGCCCAGATACTGAATTGCTAAGGTAGGGAATAGCTCATCGGAATTGTTTGCGAATGTCAATCCATGGGCATTGGCATACATCCACAGTACAGCACCCAAGATAAGAAACAACAGATTTACCGGTATAAGAATAGCACCAAAAGTGAGCATGTTTTTCCGCGCATCGCCCAGGTTGCGGCAGCTTAGATTCTTTTGCATCATATCTTGGTCGAGACCAGTCATTACGATAGTAATAAACATTCCGGCAAAAAACTGTTTCAAAAAGAAACGCGGACTGTCAACATCCATTACAAACATTTGGGTAAACCCCTCGGCATGAATAGCAGAAAGCATTTCGGTAAACCCAAGATTGAGTTCGGCTGCCACAATAGCTATGGTAATCAATACTGCTGCAAGCATAAAGGTAGTTTGCAAGGTATCTGTCCACACTATAGTTTTTATCCCCCCATGAAAGGAATAAAGCAAAATAAAACCCATTATAAATGCGGCTGTTACGATGGAAGGTACATTCCAAGCATCGAAAACAAACAGTTGCAACACACTTACGACAAGAAATAAGCGAAACGACGAGCCGATAAGCCGCGAGATAATAAAGAATAACGAACCCGTTTTATAAGACACCAACCCAAACCTTTCGTGCAAGTATGAGTAGATGGATGTAAGATTCAAGCGATAATACAATGGAAGCAGCACAAACGAAACTACTATATAGCCTGACATAAAGCCGAAAACCATAATTAGATATGAAAACTGCTCGGCCTGCACCAATCCGGGTACCGACATGAATGTAACGCCCGAAAGCGAAGCCCCGATCATTCCATACGAAACAACATACCAAGGCGAGTTGCGGTTGCCCAAGAAATAACTCTCATTATTGGCTTTGCGGGTGGTAAGACGCGCTACATAAAAAATCAAAAAAGTATAAACCAGAAATGATGCTAAGAGAATTATGGGTGTCATAAAAGGCGTTTTTAGGCAGGCAGCAAATATAGGAAAGTATTCTCTAAGAAATTACCCAAAAGCCTTGACAATATTGTGGTAGATTGGTGGATTGGTGGATTGGTGGATTGGTAGATTTGTGGATTGGTGGATTGGTGGATTGGTGGATTTGTGGATTGGTAGATTTGTGGATTGGTAGATTGGTGGATTGGTAGATTGGTGGATTGGTGGATTGGTGGATTGGTGGATTGGTGGATGGGTGGATTGGTGGATTGGTAGGTTGTGGATTGGTAGATTGGTAGATT
>DMJL01000141.1:3338-10899 GCA_003451785.1 Bacteroidales bacterium | reverse complement strand
CCAGAGCCGAAATATCAGCATTTTTGAAGTAAATAAATGAACTGTTTTAAAAGTTGGATGGGTTAACTCAAGAAGAAATTGCCATGATAGAAGGAGGTAGTAGTGGAAAATAATCAATCAGCATTTGTAATATTCAAAACCGAAGACGAAAAGATTTCGGTGGATGTTCGTTTTGAAGATGAAACCGTGTGGCTTACCCAAGACCAAATGGCCACATTATTTGAAAGGGACAGAACTGTAATTGTGAAACATATTGCTAATATTTTTTCGGAAGGCGAATTGGATGAAAAAAGCAATGTGCATTTTTTGCACATTGCAAAATCTGATAAACCTGTAAAATATTACACTCTGAATGTTATAATTTCTGTAGGCTATCGTGTAAAATCGCAACGCGGCACACAATTTCGTATTTGGGCAACCAAACGCCTTAACGAATATATCCGCAAAGGTTTTACTATGGACGATGAACGCCTGAAAAATTTGGGTGGCGGTGGTTATTGGAAAGAACTCTTGCAGCGCATACGCGACATTCGTGCTTCCGAAAAAGTGTTTTACCGACAGGTGCTCGATATTTATGCTACCAGCGTTGACTACGATCCCAAAGCAGAGGTTTCTATGGAGTTTTTCAAAAAGGTGCAAAACAAAATTCATTATGCCGTACACGGGCAAACTGCAGCCGAAGTTATTTATAGCCGTGCCGATGCCGAAAAAGAATTTATGGGCTTGATGACCTTCCCTGGCAGCCGCCCATACTTGAAAGATGTAGTTGTGGCAAAGAATTATTTAGACGAAAAGGAACTTCGTTCGCTCGGACAAATAGTTTCGGGATATTTGGATTTTGCAGAACGACAAGCTGAACGAGAACAAACTATGACCATGAAGGATTGGGCTTCACACTTGGATAAAATCCTGATAATGAGCGGAGAAAAACTGATTCTGGATGCAGGCTCTATCAGCCACGAAACTGCAATTGAGAAAGCTACCACCGAATATAAGAAGTATCAGCAAAAAACATTGAGCGAAGCCGAAAAGCATTATTTAGAAAGCTTGAAAATGATAGAAAATAAAGCCAGTAAGGAGAAATGAAGTAGCGATGCGAAATGTTTGATCCGAAAGTGCTATTTGACTCAAATCCACGCTCCAAAAAGAAAGGCTAATACATAACAGACGGTAATATGCAATACAAATAACTGCCTTTGGATATCGTAATGACTTTTAGTTATTGTTTTTGGTCATTTTAATGTTTATAAGTGTCTTTGAAAGGGAAAAAGTTCCCCAGAATTTCAGAAAACAGCATTAGAGAAAAAAACGACAAAGGCTGTAAACAGAAATCAGAAATACTGTGATTTCGGGAAAATAGACTACTCTATGGATTTTTGTTTGTGGGTAGAATCGGCACGCACCCCACCACCGACATAAGCAATGCCCGCATTATAGCATCAAGCTTTATCAGAAACAAATGCGTGGAGAAACTGTGCCGAATTAAGGGGTGCTTTAATATCCTGCCGACCGAAAATTAGTTTTACATGTCCTGATAATACAAAATCACCTATCGATGATGTGTAATTCAGGTATTTATGTGTACCTTAACCGATGTTTTAGGAATGAATCTAACACGAAGGGCGGACTGCGCCAAAACTACTGGTTTTGTAGGGATGCAAAAAGGAATGGAGCGGGGGAATGGGAGTTAGAGAGGCAATACCACATACCATGAAAATAGATAAAGTAATATTGGGTATAACTGGCGAATACTATGTAGCGGCAGAGTTAGGAAAGCGAAATATTTATGCGCAATTGACACTTGGAAATCTTAAAAGGGCGGACCTTCTAATTTTTTCAGCAAAAAGTGAAAAGATTTTAAAAATTGAAGTTAAATGCAAACAAGGAAAAGAATGGCCCAACTGTAAAGGAATTTACCACCAAAACACTTTTATGGTGTTTGTTAATTTTCAAGATATAGCTGAAAATCAGCGCCCCGATTTTTATATTTTGAGTGTTGAAGACTGGAGCGAAATAGTAAAATCCAAGGAGCAATGTTACCTTGAAAAACATCCTGCCAGAAAAACGAAAATCGAAAGGAATGTTCTTGTTTTATTAGATGAAACAAATAGCCAAGGGAAACCTTATGAGGGTTGTAGTATTAAACCTAAAGATATTGAGCAATTTAAGGAGAAATGGGAAAAGTTGAATTTGAGTTAAAATATAGCCTCCGACATGGGTTTTGCATCAGATCTTATATTGAGTGAACTATTCTATATTCAGCCAGTAAAGCGGTATCTGGAAGCACCTAAAGAAAAGAAACCAACAATTTTTAAAGTTAGGAGTCTCTCCTCGGTTCCCCCTCATTTTACAAACCAATTATCTTTGAAGAAAAATCTGTTCGAAGAAATTAGGCCAGTTCAAATAGAGGCTACTTTTCATCAGCCAGAAACCTTGCAACGCAATTTGAAAAAGACACTTGAGAAAAAGTTGGTGTGATCAAAAAAATCAAAATAACACTTTAAAATTGAGATTTGAAACGATTTCGCTATTTTCTCCACTATATAGTTGTGTTTTTCAAAAACTACTGTACCTTTACAGCACCAAATCAATTTATGATCACAGAAACGGAAGTAGCCTCCTTTTTAAAAGATTTCAAAGAAAAGATGCAGATTTGGGATGTGCTCTTTCGTGACGATAGAGGTAAAAATGCCCAGGCATTAGTGGATTTAGAACTTCGACCCATTGAACGAAAAGCCATATTAGAAACACTCGAGACCAAAGATTACAGCGAAGGTTCATTGGTAGAAAAATTATTCGGAGGAGCTGATATGTGGGTTTTTGGCAAAACCGTAAAGACAAAGGATGTTTACATCAAAATTACCATGGGGATTAGGGGCAGCAGCGTTATCTGTATTTCCTTTCACCTTGCGCAGCACAAAATGAACTATCCTTTAAAATAGTTGAATATGAACAGTCCATTCACAGGAAAAGAAATGAAATTGACCAAAGAACGCAGGTCAATGGATTTCAGAAAGGAAACATTTGAAATTGTTTTTCATTATTACAAATGCGGGGATACCGGAGAGCAATTTACTACCACAGCCTTAGACGAGTTGAATATGAATCAGGTATATAACCAATACCGCTCAAGGTTCAATATCCCGTTTCCGGATGAAATCGTCAGAATTCGCGAGAAGTATGGTTTGTCAGCAGCCAAGATGTCGGAAATTTTAGGGTTTGGCGTAAACAGTTATCGCCAATACGAAGCTGGTGAAATGCCAAGTGTGGCCAATGCCAAATTAATACAGATGGTTTACGACCCGAAATATTTTATGGATATGGTGGGGTTATGTGCAACATTAGACGACAAAGCAAAATTAAAGTACAATCAGAAAGCCCAATCGTTGGCAGATGAAAGAGAACGAAACCTTTTCAATTTGAAATTACAAGAATATTTAATGGGCAGTCATTTTGCAAATATTTATACAGGATACAGAAACCCCAATTTTGAAAAGTTTGCTGAAATGGTTGTCTATTTTTCGGAAAAAATTGAACCATTCAAAACCAAAATGAACAAGCTGTTGTTCTACGCCGATTTTTTAATGTTCAAGCAAAGTTGTTTTTCCATCAGCGGAATTCGTTACCAAGTCATAGATATGGGACCGGTTCCTAACAATTTCCAAAGCATATTTGAGTATTTAGCCAACAAAGGCGAAATAGATATATGCACAAACCAATTTTCAAACGGCTCTACAGGCGAACAATTCAAGGCAAGAAAAGACAGACCCTTTAAAGCAGATTTGTTTTCCGAAATTGAATTAGAAACATTGGCAAAAGTGGCAAAAGCATTCAAAGAAACAAGTACTAATAATTTTATTGAATTGAGCCATTCGGAAGATGCGTGGAAGAATAACGAAAAGAAAAAAAGCGTAATCAGTTATGAATATGCATTTGAGTTGCACGCCATTTAGTTGGCTTCCTTAGATGGGTAGATTACCGCTGGTCGGAAACAGGTGTTTCGCCGCTTGGCTTTTAGTGAGTATACCGAAGTGCGGGTTAATTTAAACTTGGTGCTTTGCCGTTCTTCCCAATTTCTTAGCTGGTTTACGGTTTTGTGTGCCAATTGGCAATGTGGCATACCTAAATCCCCTACGATAATCGGCAAACTTGCCGTGCTAAACATAACAAGCTAAACTAATACGGTAGCACTTAGTAAAAAGTGAGTTATCTTTGAAACATGAAAACCAAAGAAGAGCATATAGCTTTTTGGCTAAATCAAGCCGAAGATGATTGGTCTGCTGTTGATACTTTATTCAAAGGTCGAAAATATTTGCAATCCTTGTTTTTTGCCCATTTGGTGATTGAGAAAATTTGTAAGGCAATATGGATTAAGCACAATGAAGGCAACATACCTCCAAGAACGCATAATCTAATTCATTTACTATCAACTACTCCTACAGAACTTAATGTGGATAGAAGTGAATTTTTACTGTATCTAAACCGATTTCAGTTGGAAGGTAGATATCCGGATTATTTTACGAGAATGCATAATATTTGTAATGAATCGTTTACGACCGAAATGATTGATAAAACTAACGCTTTGCGATTATGGTTACAAGAGAAAGTGCAATAAATACCGCGCGATTATTTATTAACGATTGCCAATCCAATGGATTGACTTTTCATAAAGTATTTTTGTTTGGCTCTGCCGCCAAGGGAATTACTCAAGAATGGTCTGATATTGACTTACTTCTTATTTCTGACCAATTTGGTGAAAATATCTTTGAAAACTTAAAATTATACGCAAAGATCAATATAAAATATCCTTTGATAGAAACCCACCCTTATCCAACAAAATACTTTTATCAAGGCGATGATTTTATCGAAGAGATTCGTAAAGAAAGTATTGAAATTACTCCTACCCCAATAGCATGGTAGAGTGCCTTAGTCAGCAGATATAAGAAATTCAGTGATTTCGGGAAAATAGACTATACTTTGGATTTTTGTTTGTGGGTGGAATCGGCATAAAACCCACCACCGACCGCCGCAATGCCCGCATTATAGTATTCATCTTTATCAGAAACAAATGCGTGGAAAAGACCGTGGCGGTTTAATGCCTATTGGACACGCCGCCTGTATGCGTAATTTGCAAAGTGCCCTGTGCAAAAAAAACATCTTTAGAAAATACACATAACAGGCGTTATTGTATGTGTTATCCTAAGTTTTATGTATAACCCCACAATAAATTGGGGCTTCTCCGATGCAAAGCATATTGCGCCAATTCTTTCGTTGAAAAACCGGCCTATAATCCATTAGCAAAGTGCTATCCGGCATCAGCTTCAACAAGAAACTAAGTTTTTTTAAGCATCGGCGCATCTCCTTGACCCCCATCCACTAACAAAATAATTAACTTTGAAGAGAACCTGTTCGAAAAATTTGACCAGTACACAAAGTCTGCAAAAAGGAGCGGACTTAAAACTAAAAACACAATGAAAACGGTTGAAGAATTGATTAAAAACAGCTTGAAGGAATTGAAAAAAATCGCTTGCGAAAATCAAGAATCAAACAAAAATCAAAGCAGCAAATTAATTTTTCCACAATATTGCGGTGGTAAGCAACAAGGCAATAAGCGTATTAGTGAACAAGAAGCAAGATCATTGTTTATACGAGAGGTGGAAAAACAAGAAGTTTATTTTTATTCTGTAGAAACACCAACCAAGAAATCCTATAAGGATTTTAGCACAAATGAGCCTAAAATTGGAGAAAAAGATGGGAGGGCGGCAAGTGTCGATGTAACTCTTTACACAAAAGAAAACAACAAATTTTCCAGAAAACATTTGATTGAATTCAAGTTTGGCAACGTAAAAACCTGCAAGAAAGATTTTTTAAAATTATTATGTGATGACAATGAATGTTCTACAAATTACTATGTCAATATCCTTGATAATTGTGATAGCCAAACTATCAAAAGTATTAAAAAGAAATTTAAAAACTCAGTTATTCCAAAATGTCAAGATGCTCCTAACCAGAAATTATCTGAATTAAAAATTTTTGTTTTTATATACGGAGAAAACCGTTGCAAAGATTTGCCGTCAAACAATTTTCTTACATATATACCTAAGTCTAATGAATTTAAGGGGGAAATAATATAACAATATGATCTACAAGAACTATCATCGCAATCATGCCGTATATGCTGGCAGAGAGAAAGCGTTGCATACTTTCCTGAATGCCACGCTCGACCGCAATGGCAAAAAAGAAAAACACAAACTGCGTCATTGCCGTTCTTCCAATAGCGAAGATGCGCTCACCTGGTCGTGTTTCGATGTTTTGCGGAATCAAACGCCAGAAAAAATAGTGCAGGCATTGGACGAAATAATGGAAGATGCTTTCGATGGCAAGGTGGATTTTTCGTTTGAGAACGAGCAGCATATCGAAATACATATCGGCAAGAATTATGTTTCTGGCACCACTGCCGAAGACACCGAAATTGATGCAAGCTTCGAAACGGCCGATAAACTTGTTTTTGTTGAAGCAAAGCTGTACAGCAGTATTAGTCTGCCCGACGATAACACCCAATACGACCAGATTATACGCAAACTCAGGGTAGGTCTTGATGTGGCGCGATACCAAAACAAGAAATTCTATTTTATTTTTCTCGACATCGCCCCACCGGACAAAATGTTGCGCTATGGCAATGAAAAGTCGATCAGCGCCGAATATTTCAAGCTGTACAAGGAGTTTAGCAGCTCGCTGGCCGGGAAGTTGATTGAAAATACTTACGAAAACCTCGAAAAAGTATCAGAAAACATGGGATGGCTTACCTGGGCATCACTTTTCAAAACAGTGTTGCGGGTGGTAATTAAATGATGAGTTACCGAGTGGTTCCTCCAATCCTCCCACAATTTTGCAAAAAAAGCTCGATTTGTAAGCATTCAACTTGCTTTAAATTTGGGGTGTGAATTTTGATAGGATGTAACAACTACCCCGCTTCAAATTTTATAATTTAGCTTAGCTCTGCACATCCATAAACCCCAAAATTGGAACGGAGTTTTTCTATCTTTGGGGTGATGAATAAGCTATTCGACATTTTCCGATTGGATGCCAACAAGGCTATAGAGATGGCTTCAAAGCCCGATGCGTTTTTCGTTCACGATTTTGAGGAGCTTATCATCGGCAATCAAGGCAAGTTGGAGCATTTTATCAACTTTCGGTTGCACTCTATCGAAGCACCCTTGGTGAGTTTTATTGCCAAAGGGAAGGCCCATAAGATAGCCGTAGGTCTGCAAAACGGCAACTTCGATATGTGGGTGCTGCGGTTCAAAAGCGAATTTATTGCAGAAACCATTTTTCAGTTATACACAAGTTTTCACAACCAGTCGGATCAGATATTGCAAACGGGAGCATGTTTCAACCGGTTGAGTACCATTTGCGAGATTATCTACCAAGAGATGCAGCATCCTGCAGCCGACCTGTCAACGGTGAAGCATCTGCTTAGCGCATTATTTATCATGATAGAGGCAGAGCGCAAAAAGGTATTGCCCGACGATCAACAGATAAGAACCATTCAGAACGAAAC
>DMJL01000141.1:0-2944 GCA_003451785.1 Bacteroidales bacterium | reverse complement strand
GAGAAGCTTTTTATGTCGGCACGAAATCTAAACCACATCTGCCAAAGGATTATGCATCAAAGCGTTTCGGAGATTATCGAAACCCGCAAGCTCACCGAAGCCAAGAACCTTCTTGCCGGCACGCAAAAGTCCATTTCCGAAATAGGATTTGAGCTGGGTTACAATGAGAAATCGTATTTCAGCAATGTGTTTAAAAAGAAATCGGGGCAAACACCTTCCGAATTTAGGGCAGAGATGCAGGCGTTGATTTCCTAAGATTACAACTCTTCTTCCGAAAACTTTAACCATTGGGCTTGCAAGCCGCAATACCTTTGTGCCATATTCATTCATTAAAAAAAACTTACTACAATGGAAAAAACAAACAATACTCCGGTTAAATGGGTACTCGACCCATCGCATAGCGAACTTACATTCAAAGTAAAGCACTTGATGATTAGCAATGTGAAGGGAGAATTTAGAAACTTCACGGCAGAGATTGACAACGAAGACTTTGCCAAAGGATTGGTGAAAGTGTCTGCAGAAACTTCTTCCATTTTTACCAATAATACCGACCGCGACAACCACCTGAAAAGTGCCGATTTCTTCGATGCGGAATTACATCCAACAATGACCTTTGTAAGCACCGGCTTTAGCAAGGTTGACGATGCCGAATACAAGCTCAAGGGCATTCTTACCATAAAAGGCGTGAGCAAGGAAGTAACCCTTGAAGTGGATTTTGGCGGTTTGAATAGCGACCCATGGGGCAATGTGAAATTAGGATTCTCATTCGAAGGTAAAATCAACCGCAAAGACTGGGGACTAAATTGGAATGCTGCTTTGGAAACCGGCGGTGTATTGGTGAGCGACGAAGTGAAGCTTGTCGGCGAGGTACAATTTGTGAAACAAGCCTAAAAAGGAGATGGTGATGGCAAAAACAGTATTGCACAAAGCCGACTCCAGGGGCGATGCCAACCATGGCTGGCTACACAGCCGCCATACCTTTAGTTTTGCCAACTACTACAACCCCCAAAGGATGAACTTTGGCGTGCTTAGAGTGCTCAACGATGATTTTGTTGCCGGTGGGATGGGCTTTGGCAGCCATCCGCACGACAATATGGAGATCGTTTCCATACCCTTAGAAGGAGCTTTGGAGCACAAAGACAGTATGGGAAATGTGGCGGTAATTGGCCATGGCGATGTGCAGGTGATGAGTGCCGGAACGGGCATTACGCATAGCGAGTACAACAAAAACAAGGACAAGCCGGTGAAGTTTTTACAAATCTGGCTGTTTCCCAACAAAAGAAATGTTGATCCCCGCTATGACCAAATAGCCCTCGACTTAAACGAAAGGCACAATAGGTTACAGCAGATTCTTTCGCCCAATCCCCATGATGCAGGCGTGTGGATTCACCAAGATGCTTGGTTTCATCTCGGCAAATTCGATAAGGGATTCAAAGCTGAATACATAATTAAAAAAAGCGGGAATGGTGTTTATGCTTTCGTTCTGAATGGCTATGCCACTATCAACGGAATTGCTTTGAGCAACCGCGACGGGCTGGGCATTTGGGAAACCGACCTGCTTGCACTCGAAGCAAACTCGCCCGATGCCGAAGTGTTGCTTATGGAAGTGCCCATGCAATAGCTTTTGCATCTGATACCGAAAGATTGGCAATGGATGTTCTGATTGTAAACATTGCTGAAAAGAACAAATTGCCAATCTTTTTTTAATTTTAATCCTGATGGAGACTTCAAGTCGTAGTTGGCTGTAAGCGTAAGAAGACAGCAGCAACCAAAAATCGAGACCGAAAAATTTGGATCAAGATAACTTTTGAGTTAACTTTGTCGAAATGGAAGCTCATAGACAAATTATCTTTCACGGAAACTATTTCACGGATTTTTATTTAGAACAGACAGAAAAAGTTCAAGAGAAAATCGAATTCGTTTTCAAAGTTATTCGCACTGTTCAGAATGTGCCAAAAAAATTCCTTGAACACTTGACTGGTACTGACGGACTTTATGAAATTCGTGTAGAATTTGAAAGCAATATTTATCGAATATTCTGCTGTTTCGACAAAGGGAAATTAGTTGTACTCTTTAACGGATTTCATAAGAAAACGCAGAAAACCACCAAGAAGGAAATTGATTTGGCGTTGAGGCTTAAAGACGAATATTTTAACTCAAAAATGAAATAATATGGACAAAGAAATGATTAGTAATGCTAAAAACTTTGATGAGTTGTTAGACATTAAATACGGAAAAATTGGGGTTAAGAAGCGGGACGAATTTGAAGAAAAAGCCCAATACTATGTGATTAGTGAAATTCTTAAAGAAGCTCGCAGAGAAGCAAAAATGACCCAAGAACAGCTTGCAGAAAAGGTCGGAACTAAGAAAAGTTATATTTCTCGACTTGAAAATGGGAAATGCGATATACAACTTTCGACACTTTACAGAATTTTTGAATTTGGACTTGGAAAAAAGATTAATCTCTTGATTGGTTGAAAAAACGCCGAACAGCAACCATCGCATATAAAACACTCTTGTCTAAGTGGTTAAATAAAGTGTTCTGTCCAGTATAAGTATTTGTGTTGGCAGATAGATATGTAGCCCGCGCTCCCCAATGTGTCATATATTCGACCGTTTGGTTGGATGCAATGATGCGTAAAATGCAGATGGTCAATAGCATAAGGAATTATCATTTTTCTAATCTTCTTGCGTGTAAACAAATAATCCATTGAAAGAAGGCTCAAGCCACCATCATTTAAAACTATAAAACCATGGACAAGAACAATGTAACTAAGCACTACTCCAACGGCGAGATAACCGTTTTATGGCAGTCGGGCAAATGCACCCATTCGGGTATTTGTGTGAGAACTCTGCCTCAGGTTTTTAACACCCGCGAAAGGCCGTGGATAAATGTAACCAATGCATCCACTGCCGATATCGTAGCCACAGTAAACAAATGCCC
>DMJL01000064.1 GCA_003451785.1 Bacteroidales bacterium | reverse complement strand
AGACCCGAATTGAAGCTTCTTTATATCAATTTTCTTGTCAAATGTGTGAGGGTCTTTGAAAATATAGGGAAGTTCGTGAATTTCTTTTGTAAAGTCTGTAGTTAAGGGTTGCTGCTTTACAAATTCATAAGTTGTTTCGTTCAAGTCCTTTTGAAAAACTTCCAATTTTGCTCGGATGAAAGGAATAAATTCGGAATTAATTTCAAATCCAATTGAATTTCTTTCAGTGTTTTTTGCAGCCAATGCTGTTGTTCCGCTTCCTGCGAAGGGGTCGAGCACGGTTTCTCCAACAAACGAAAACATTTTGATTAATCGCCTTGGGAGTTCTTCCGGAAACATAGCTATGTGTCCAGTTTGTCTTGCTCCTGCAAAATTCCAATGTCCTGCAAAGAAAGTATTCCATTCTTCGGCGGTCATTATGGAAAGTTCTTTCTGTTCTTTAGTCGGTTTAGGGCTGTCGCCTAATTTTTTAAAAACTAAAATAAACTCGTAATCAAGTTTTAAAATACCGTTTCTTGGATAAGGATACGAACCCATCTGTACGCCGCCGCCTGTGGTGTTGGATGTAGTTACTTTTTGCCAGATGATTGCACCCATATAGTCAAAACCAATATTCTCGCAGAACTTGATGATTTCTTCACGGATGGGGATGACTTTGTAACGCCCGTAATAAACTGCTCTGGCGAATTGGTCCCCAATATTTACACACAACCTGCAACCGTTGTGAAGAGTTCGGTAACACTCTTTCCAAACTAAATTAAGGTTGTTGATGTAGTTCTCGTAACTGTCATGAAAACCTATTTGTTTGTCAGTCCCGTAGTCCTTCAACTGCCAATAAGGCGGCGAAGTAATAGCCAGATGCACCGAATTGTCAGGCAATTCAGTCATTTTTCGGCTATCTCCATTAATTATTTTATGATAGGTTTTCAAGTAGTTAAAATGGATTTTCTGCCCTCATCAAATTTAGTCAAAAAGTAGACTTTTCTGACCGAAAAGGTAACAAGTTTTCACCTGTAGCCCGATAGCAGCCATGTTATTGTGCCGCTTCCGCTTTCGGCGATGGGTTGCCTATGTTGGCATCGGGCCCATAGCACTTTTTTATTGTATCAATGGCGGTCCTAATCTTCAATGGATTGAGACCATATTTTCCGGTAACCGTCTTCCTGCGCTTTGCATGAATATACTCAACGATGACCATCCAGGCTATTATCAAAAAGGTCTGGAATGGCAACCGGATGTCGAACCCGAGTTTTAATACCCAGAAGGCGATGGCCAAAAGAGTGAAAAATAGTATTAGTGCTAAGTAAGTTTTTCGTTTCATAACGCTTAGTAAAAGTGGCAAAAATACTGAAACTTTCCTGTGCATGGAGTTATTCATGCAATTTATCGGTTCACAAACTCACCGGTTTTAAAAGCCTTCCTTGTTTCTGTTTTTCTACTTACTTCGGGCCTGCCGAAAAAGGCAATAAACACATCGAGGGCGGGCAAAAGTTTCATCACAGGCAGCAGTTTGGAAAGATTAATACTGCCTACCACATAGTTGTAGGGCTTCGAGTAATACTTCTCATCAATGGCATCAAACTCAAAATAGCTGAAGTCAATCAGGTTGCTGTATCGCAGGTACATTTTGATTTGTACTTCGTTGGTGAGTTCCGGAATATTGAAATATTTCCTTTTTTTGTATTCGTAGCGATAACCGTGCATGCGTGCTGTAATGTCAGAAAGCACTGAGCTTCCCGTAGGGTAGCCCCCGGCGCCCTTCCCGAACATAAACTGCTTTTCGTAAAATGCTCCTTCGATAACCACGCCGTTGTATTCTTTCTCAATGTTGAACAGGTAATCGTCGGGCGGTACCAGTTTTGGCATTACCAAAAGGTTGAGTGCGTTGCCATTCAGCTTGGTTGCCTGGCCAATCTGCTTTATTTTAAAACCCTTTTCTTTGGCAAACCGAATGTCGAATTCGTTCAGTTTTTCAATGCCGCTCACAAACACTTCTTCCGGTTTGGCGATAGCCCCAAAGCCATGTGTGGCAAGTATCACTAATTTGTTTACCGCGTCCTTGCCGCTCACATCGAGGAAAGGGTCTGTTTCGGCAAAACCCATTTGTTGCGCTTTGCTTAATGCCTGCTCATAGGTCTCATTGCCGTTGAAAATCCCGGAGAGAATGCAGTTTGATGACCCATTCAGTATCCCTGTGATTGAGAGCAACAAGTCGTTGTCGTAGTATTCCTCAAGATTGCGTACCACGGGAATGCTCCCGCAAGCCGAAGCGTCGTAAAGCAGGGAGGCTCCGGTTTGCTGCTGCAGGCCGATGAACTCCTCCATGTGCGTGGCAAGCATCATTTTGTTGCCCGATACCACACTCTTGCCGGCTAATAACGCAGCTTTTACTATTTTGTAAGCTTCGCCGGCATCATTTATCAGTTCAACAACCAGGTTTATCTCCGGGTCGTCAATAATTGCGGAGTAATCGGTGCAGAACATTTCGCCCGGAATGCTACGGGGTTTATTGATATCCTGAATACATATCTTTTTGATTTCGGCTCTGGTGGCCGGACTCTTCTGTAGCACATTGTACAGCCCTTCGCCAACCACTCCAAATCCGAACAAGCCTATAATTTGTTTGGTGTCCATTTCAATGCAATTGCTTGTGAAAAAAATCTCAAAACAAAAATCAGCATCATTCCTGCAGGCGTAAGACCTTCAGGATGCGCTTCAGTACGAAAGAAACCTGTCCACCAGATTTTCGAGCTGGGCTGATTCTATCAGAAAGCCATCATGTCCAAAATCCGAATGTATTTCAGCGTATTCGGCTCCGGGGATGAGTTTAGCCATTAGCTTTTGCTCGCAGGTTGGAAAAAGTAT
>DMJL01000255.1 GCA_003451785.1 Bacteroidales bacterium | reverse complement strand
GAATAATGGGCATTAAGCCAACTGGATGGTAATCCATACTCTGCAATGATTAAAGGAAACCGTGGGTAGTGATTTCTTAATTCAGTTAGGTAGCCAAGATAGGAGTTGGGCCCAAACTCATCAAAATATCCCTGATATGACGACTGCCAACTGATGAAATTAGGATAATACGGATACGCGTGATAGCTGACAAAGAACCCTGCAGGGGCATTCAAAAGTTGCAATCTACTTAAGTCAATATGAGCCAAATCCTCATCAGGATTTTGCTCTTCGGGGTGTGGAAGTGGATCTAAGGTAGGCCAACTCGACATACTTATAGGTCTTTGGGTATTGTAGTTTTGCTGCTGGTGGCTTACGGTATAATCCAACATCTGTGTAGCCCAAACCTCCGATGGCGATGCATTTTCTATTCCAAAATGGTTGCCAATAAACCTGTTCACACCTGCATGAATTGAGTCGGTTCTGGCAACTTCAATTCCATGTATTTCTCTGCCAATGATAAATGCCAAACACCAACGAGATACATCAGTTCTGAAATTCCCATAAGCCTTTCCTCGTCGGGATGCTATAGTACGATTACCATGTATGGCATCAATATTTTCTTTTATCTCATTTCTGAATGACGGTGTAAGCCATTTTAAATCTTTTGGGTAGCCGTAAAGTTCCTCTTCGAGCCAAACCCCCTGAATGAACAATAAGGGGTTCTGTGGGTTGGCTCGGTTAAAAGAATCCAATACCTCGTAGAACCTTGGAAAGTGCAGGGTATATAACCGTATTGCATTGAAACCTGCATCCTTTATTTGCCTAAACCATCTCGCATAATCGCTTCGAGTTGCTGCCAACTCACTCGGAAATGTACCTGGAATAGCTATACCGAAATTCATGCCTTTTAGGAAAAATGGAACGAATTCATTGCCATTCCAAATGGTTAAATGCGAAGAGTTTGTGGAAAACGGGATACGGTTCGGAGGGGGGGCTGTTTGCGACATCCCTTTAATTGGGAATACAATTAAAAACAGTAATACAAAAATTGGAGTCAACTTATTAATGGAGTTTTTTTTCATTTTGAGGGATTTTCATTTAATGATTTCTAGCAAAAGCAAGCCCAATTACCTGTTGTTACTACGCTTAAATCAAATTCGCACTGCAATTGGCAACAATTGTTTTTACCAATGTTTCGATAAAATTTCTTAAATCTTGAACAAAGCTAATGATAATTTTACTCTTTCAACCAGCCTTAAAGTTTATTTATTAGATGAAAAATTTGATTTATACGAATTAACAACCCGCTGTTCCTTAAAATATATTTGCCCAAGCATCTAAATTGTTTTGCCTAAATGGCTTGGGAGAACTTGTATATCTTGGCAACAATAGTTTAGTTTCCCACCAAGCCCATTTTGCCAACAAAATCCAATGTTCAATTGGTACCCCTTACGCAATTAAATGACCGATTACCGAAAAGCTACAACCTTTGTAGATTAAAAAAGATCACCATCTTATTCGATTCAACCTTCAAAATTATGAAACCTTTATGCAGTATTTAATTTTAATACAATCAACCCTTGCCTGCCAAATCAACTAAGAAGTCTAGGTATGTTCATCTAAAGCAACCACCATAAATTTTATTCGGAATTGATATTGGTTCAAATCAAAAAAATCTTACTTGCAAAATTGGCGAAAGTTGTTTTCGCCGAGCAATTTTCAAAAGATTCAGAAAACATCACATAATAGCCGCATTTAAGGTATGTTCGCCTTTCACTTTATGGCTATTCAGATAATGCCAACTAACTAATCATTGTTTTACAAATTTTCCAGTAAGCCGTGTTTCCCTTGTATTGCCAACTATGATATACATTCCTTGCTTAAGAGACGATGCATTAACTTGTATTTGCGTATCATTTACCATCAATGTCTTAATCAGCTGCCCTCCAATGTCATATATCTGAATGTTCTCCAGAAGTTGATTTGACCGTACTGTGAAAAAGTTAGTAACAGGATTAGGGAAAATATTAAATTGAATTTTACTATCCTGATCGTTTATCTGCAATGTAGCTGGACCTATTACCTGAAAAATCGCGGTACCGGGTATGGAAAGAGAGTGACCATCGAAAATCACATATCTTAGTGAGTCATACCCCAAGAATCCTGGATTAGGAATATAGGTAAACGATCCATCGGTTCGCAGCGATATTCTCCCGTTTGCAGGATTTTCGGATATTAATGCAGTAAAATTATTGCCATCTAAGTCAAAATCGTTTTGTAGTAACCCTTCGGCGGCAGAAACAAAAAATGCAGGACGCGGAAGCGTAAACTGATAGCTGTCCCTAAAGGCTACCGCCCGAGTGTTGAATAGGGACTGGTTGTCTTTAAAAACGAAATAGGATTTTTTCAACTGTTCCATCTCTTCTGTGTTTTTTACATAATGCCAAGAAGGCCAAGTAAATCTCACAGGGTTGCTAAACCATTCATCACCGTATCTCACCGAAAAGATTACACCATCAGAAATAGTATCTTCCCTTGCTGAAGTGTTTGGAACATCGTGCAGCACACCCATTCGGTTTGGAGCTGTAAAATTGATAAAATTCCAAGGTAAACGGATACTTAATTTTCTATCGTAAACCACAACTGCATCCAGCGTGGATCGCGCCTCAAAATCAAGACTTACTTGGAGATTGCCTATAAAGTGCACTTCTCTGTAAGGGTGATTATTTCTTGTTCTGACAATGTTCCAAGGAGCACCATTACTTGGAGTTGACCTGTAGAGTTGCCCCGGCCCTTGCAATCTATGCCACATATTGAATGCATCATACGATAATGTTACATAAAGCCTGGCAGAATATTGGGTAACCAATAAGGCAAATTCTGCTCTTGTCCCCGACGGCAATATTGCTCCATTTGGAAGTACACTCTCACCCAAAGTAGCAGCATAAGTGTCAAGAGCAACCCACATCTCATCATGAAGACCAAAGCGTTGGTTAAGTCCTACCTCTAAATTAATAAACGAATAATCCACGCCGGCAATTAAGTAACTAACTGGCTGAGTACTTGCAAATCGAGCAATCGTATCCCGTTTTTGGGGTCTGCTAAACGAAACCAATCCGAAATTTTGCTCAGGCGATGCTTTGTTGCCCCACAGAACGCGATCTTCGCCTTTCGCATCTAAGGGATCTGCAACCCAAGTGCGTTTGAACCATTCATCCAACCATGAAAA
>DMJL01000054.1:4915-8313 GCA_003451785.1 Bacteroidales bacterium | reverse complement strand
AAGGGCACGCTTAGCAGGTTGAGTGGCATACAACCCTACATGCCAACACAGGATAGTAAAGAAAATAACTATAACGGGAATCTTCATGATTTTGGGTATGATGTGATTGTTAAAAATAAAGCAACTCGTGGCAAAGCTTTTAGCCAAGTTATTTGACTGATGCAACCTGCACAGGTTTAAAAAGAGTACCGAGTTGGGCTAAATTTCGAAAATTGCCAAACATTAATAATGGCTAATACATTCACCATAGCCAAGGACTCGGGGGGTTCATCTATAAAGATATGCAGCAGCAATAGAATCCCAATGTCTTGGTATTCGACAATCTAATGCAATAGTATTGACCCCTTAACACTGCCAGCGCAATGTGGATGCAATAGTTTGCAATTGCTTAAAACACTTTTGCTTCTATAAAATAGGACTTACTATCCCCTGCTCAATCCAGCAACTTTAAATCTTCGAGTTCGGCATCATCAGGCAAATCATCGTCATCATCCCTTCGTTCATTTTCATCAGGATCATTCTCGTCAGAATCATCAGATAGTGTTCCAAAAATTCCCGGATTCAAGGCAAGGGCTTTTTTGATATCCCTTATTCCATCATCTCTATGCCCCGATTCTAAGTATGCCTCGGCGCGTGCCAAAACTGCATTGAGGTGCTTAGGATCGAATTTCAGTGCAACATTGAGAAACTCCACCGCCTTCTTGTGTTCCTTTTTAAACAAGGCAACTACTGCCTTGCCGTACCAACCTTCTGGGCAACCCTTGTCTATCTCAATTGCTTTTTCGAAGGTAATTTGGGCATTGGTATGGTCCTTTGCAAGAAGATAAGCTCCGCCTAAATCGAGCCATGCCTCTTGGTTGGTTGGAGTAAGTTGCACCACTTTCTCCAAATCCTTTATGGCATCTTTATACTTTTCTTCGGCACCTCTAAGCAAACCCCTTGTGTGATAGGCTTTGGCATGCTTACTATTGAGCTTTATCAATGCATTGAGATCTTTGATTGCAGAATCAAAGTCTTCGCTCCTAAAATATGCGCAACCTCTGCCATACAATGCGTCCTGATTGGTTTCATTGCCTTCTAATAATTGCCCAAAAAGCTCTATGGACGATTCGTAATCCTTTTTATAGAACTTTTGCCACGCCTTGTCAAGCTGACTTCCCTGATCCTTTAACGGTGTCTTTGTCATGAATATTTTTACAAAAAAATTTGCTGTAGGCAGCGAAATTATATAATTTTTGATGAGTGGCTAAAAGGAAAAAAAAAATTCATTAAAAAAACAGCGCAAAACACCTTAGTAAACAATTTCAAGGCAATTAAGCCCTCCTCCCATGCTGCAACCACTACATTGAGCACAAGAAATTGGTTTTAACAAGGTTATAAGATCTTCTTCCTCGAATAGAAAGCTTTACAATTGCCACCATTATACATTGTGTAGTTGTATTCGCAACGGAAAATGAGCAGCGAATGCCTTTAGGTAATAAAAGTTTATTGGTGTGTTCTATCAAGCGATTGAAAGGCAAAATATTTTAGAATGCTAATCCAATGGTTTTACATGGAGCTGTGAAAGTACATAATGCGATTTTATTAACATTAGCTTAATACAAACTTAACCGACAAATAACAATTCTTTAAATCGCGCTTAACACCCCGATTTGCCTTGCGGAATACCTTTGTTTCAATCACATATCAAGACAAATCATGCTGAAAATCAAAGATGTAACGCTGTTTTTATTATCCATTATCTTGGCGATTGTGCCTTCACTGTCGCTTCTGGCTAATGAAGAGGTACTTAGCCCCGATAGGGGTGCATTGCGCGGCACTATTGTTGACCAGCAGACTGGAGAAACCATTATTGGCGCCACAATTGTATTGGAAGGTACAAGCAAAGGTACAGTTTCCGACATCAATGGCGAGTTTTTGTTGAGGGATATAGAACCTGGAACCTACAATATCCATGTACGATTTGTTTCGTATGAGACTGTAGTTGTGGAGGGAGTTACCATAACAGGTGGAAGGCTTGCCAGACTCGATGTTGCTCTCGATCAGGCACAAACAGCCATAGAAGGTGTTCAGATTCAAGCTCGTCGTGTAACCCACACAGAGATGTCGGTGCTTGCTTCCATACGCAATGCCAACTTGGTAGTGAGCGGTATTTCTTCGCAGCAAATAAGGCGTTCACAGGATGGCGATGCTGCAGCGGTGGTGCGCAGAGTGCCCGGTGTTACTTTGGTTGACAACCGCTTTGTGATGATACGAGGCCTCAGCGAGCGATACAACGCAAGCATGTTGCACCAAATTTATGCACCAAGCATGGAAACCGATGTTAGATCGTTTTCATTCGATATTATACCCAGCAACCTGATTGACCGAATCATGATTTTCAAAAGTCCGGCAGCCGACCTTCCGGGAGATTTTGCCGGCGGGGTTATAAGGGTTTATACAAGAAGCTTTCCAGAGCAAGACGGTTTTCAAGTTTCATTTTCTACCAGCTATGAGCCAGGTGCTTCCCTTCGAGAATTTCGAGGGCAGCAAAACGGTGATTTTCATTGGCTTAACAGAGGAAACAGCAACAATGCGCTACCTGCTGCATTTCCTGACAACTTAAGAACCATATCCAATAACCCTGAAGCTATTGCACAAGCAGGAAAAATGCTTGGCAACAATTGGCTGCCTGTAGTCAACAACTCGGGGCTTAACCAAAGTTTGCACCTTACGGGAGGTCTTACCTTCAATCTTAGAAATGTAGAAATAGGGCATATCACCGCTTTATCGTTCAACAACAGCAAAGGCATCAACGATATAAGCAGGGCCGATTTCAATGCTTTCGATAGCAATTCGCAACAAAAATCGTATCTCTACCAGTTCAACGACCAAAAACACAGTCACAAAATTCGCACAAGTTTGTTGCACAATTGGGCTTTTAATCTGGGAAATGGTCATAGCATTGAGTTTCGCAATCAATTGTATCATTTGAGCAATTCAGATTATGTGAAACGCACTGGCAACCATTTTGATTTCGGTTTTTATGCCAACAACCATTCTTTCCACAAGGTTTACAGAGGAATTTACTCGGGTCAACTTTCAGGAAATCATGAATTTGGCAATGGTGATACCAAAATTGATTGGACACTGGGCTATGGATACTCCTATCGCGACGAGCCAGATTATCGCAGATTCCGCTCAGATGTTGATCCAAATACCGGCGAAACCACGCTATATGTACCATTTGGTGCTGCTGCCGCATTCTTCTTAGGGCGGTTCTTCTCCATAATGGAAGAAAACAACTATACTGCATTGGTAAATTTCACCCATAAACTTGCATTGGATAGGTTTCCCCGTTTTCAACCAACTTTTAGGGCAGGTTTGTTTTTTGAAGATAAAAGCAGATTTTTCAACGC
>DMJL01000054.1:0-4530 GCA_003451785.1 Bacteroidales bacterium | reverse complement strand
GGAGGAATCTACCAACTTTTCAGACCTGAAAACATCAACAATTCAACAGGCATAAGACTCGATGAGCAGACTAATCCCAGCGATTCTTACAGGGCGTTGAACAATCTTTTGGCTGGCTATTTGCAGTTGCAGTTGCCTTTCTCTCAAAGACTCAATATGGTGATGGGGCTTCGTACCGAGCACAACACCCAAAGTATGTTTAGCTACACCTTAACCAATCAACCGGTAAATGTGGTGAGACCCCGCACAAGTTTTCTGCCATCGGCCAACCTTACTTTTAATCTAAACCCAACTATGCTCATAAGAGCTGCCTATGGAAAAACACTCAACCGGCCAGAGTTTAGAGAGCTTGCACCCTTTGGTTTCTACGATTTCAATTTCAATCTCGTAAAAAGAGGAAACGAAATGCTGGAAACAGCATATATCCACAATGCAGAATTGCGTTATGAGTTTTACCCATCCGACAACGAAACTATTTCATTTGGTGTGTTTTACAAGCATTTTCTAAGACCCATAGAATCAAAGTTTACCGATGGCGGTGGATCAGGCGGGATAAAGACATTCACCTACGAAAATGCCGACCATGCCGTGAGTATGGGTATGGAAACAGAGATAAGAAAATCGTTGATGGGACTTACCAATTCTTCTTTTGTGGATCGCTTCAGCGTGCTTTTCAATGCCGCGTTGATACATAGTAGGGTCGAACTAGGTGCTGCAGGTCTTGGTCAAATACAAACCGACAGACCGATGCAGGGACAATCTCCGTTTATTGTGAATGCAGGTTTGTTCTATGAAGGCAATAACGATTTTAGAGTAAGTCTTTTGTACAATATTGTTGGACAGAGAATTTTTATCATCGGGTTCCATAGCTACCCCGATATATATGAGATGCCCCGCAGCCATGTGGATTTGACCATCTCCCGCACTATCGCCCGCAATCTGAGACTCAATTTGGGTATTCGCGACCTTCTCAACCAAAACATAGTATTGATGCAAGATGCCAATCAGGATGGGGAATTTAACTTAGAAACTGACCAAATCATTCAACGATACCGTCCAGGTACCAGATTCTCTCTGGGATTGACCTACTCGTTCTAATAGTATAATTAGCTCTCCTAAAGTTAAGCCTGGATTTGTTAATTCAGGCTTAATGTTTATATAACGAAAACTTCATATCGCATTAATAATCAATTCATTCGCTCTAAATAATTTTGCTGCGAATTTTAAGAAGAATCACCAACTTTAAAAATATGAAGATTAAACAAACATTCAAAAAACCCTCAATGAAAAAATCCGTATTGAAAATTTTTGCAATGCTGCTAATCCTTTTCGTGCCATTAACCTCGTGCGAAGATGAGCCTTTAGGATTGGCTGACTTATCAGTGGAAAGAGAATCGGTATTTGCCTCCCCGGGGCAAAGCGTTACCAACACCATTAGGATTGCTGCCCCTGCAGGTGCGCAAACCCTAAATATCCTCAGAAACGGCGTGCCAATGCCTCCAGTAAATCTGAACGGTGGTACAGAAATAAACCACCCATTCACTTACACGCTTAGCAATCAACTTGCAGCAGGCACAGTGATAAATTTTACATTCACTGTGATAGATTTGCAAAACAGACCTTCTGAAATTAAGAATTTCAGAGTTACCGTTATCACAAAGCCCATCATTGAAATTACCGGTAATATTACAGGCAATGTAACTTGGACTGCCAACAACATTTACAGGCTCAATGGCTTTGTGCGCGTTATGGAAAACGCCAGACTTACTATAGAGCCAGGCACTTTGATTATTGGTGATCGCCAAAGCAAGGGTACGCTTGTGGTGCAAATGGGTGGTCAGATTTTTGCAAATGGAACGCGCCAAAACCCAATCGTAATGACATCGGAGAATGCTCCCGGCTTTCGTGAGCCTGGCGATTGGGGCGGTTTGGTAATCTGCGGAAGGGCACCAAACAACATTACAGCCGCTACCGGAATGCCTGTGGAACTTGAAGGTGGTTATGGTGCATTCCATGGTGGTACTATTGCCAACGACAATTCAGGCGTCCTTAGATTCGTGAGAATTGAGTATGCAGGTATTCCTATCAATCCCAATGAAGAAATCAATAGCCTAACTTTAGGCAGTGTGGGTTCGGGTACTATCATCGAAAATGTTATGGTTTCATTCGCTCTCGACGATGCTTTCGAGTGGTTTGGAGGCACAGTAAATGCTCGTTTCCTAATTGCTTATCGCAATGTGGACGACGACTTTGATGTGGATATGGGTTGGACAGGCAATGTACAGTATGCTATTTCTATTAGAGCAGCAGCACTTGCCGACCAATCGGGTGCCAATGCTTTCGAGGTTGACAATAATGGAACAGGAAGTGCTGCCGAGCCTTTCACATCCGGAGTGTTTTCCAATGTTACCGTAATTGGACCGAAGAAAAACCGCGATCTGCCCATCAGCCTTCAATACATGAATGCAGCTCACCTAAGACGCAACTCGCGCATAAGCATCTACAACTCCGTGTTTACAGCATTCCCAAATGGATTGTTTATTGATGACGATCGCCCTGGATCGGGTCAGGCTGCATTGGATGGTCATCTTCAAATCAGAAACCTTTTCTTGGCTGGTGTTAGCCATTGGGGTGGAAATGGATATGGCTCTGCTGGCACAAACTTCTCAGGAGCACCAGCTAATGGACTTCAGCATCCCACAGCTCCAAGAGGAACCGCTACAAGGCATCATGCAAACTTCCCAGGAGGAGCAACCGCATTCAACACTTGGTTTGCAACAACTGCATTCAACAATAGAATGTTCGACAATTGGGAGCTATTGGGAATCAATCAGAATATTTTTGACTTGGGCAGACCTACATTGCTGCCTGCCGCCCAAAGCCCACTGCTGAATGCAGCTCGCTGGGACAACACTCCAAGAGCCGGTACATTCTTCGAAAGAGCAACCTTTGTAGGTGCCTTTGGATCAACAGACTGGACCGAAGGTTGGGCAGAATGGAATCCACACTTGGTAGTTTATTTCTAAAAAATATTCTTTGCCGATTTTGCAATGCCGGGGTAGAACTCCGGCATTGTTGTTTTATAAGCACAACTGTTTGGGCGACTCTTAATTAGATTTTTGCTATTTGTCTATCTGTCAGTAATTTCACGCCAATAGGTTAGAATACATTTAATTGCCTGCTATCAAATTATTGTATTTCATACTCAACAAATTTCGGGCTGCTATGTTACTTTTATTAACCCTATCTTAATATATTAAACCATATTTTATTCACCCATATCAAAATGAATCTTCACGATTTATCGTATGTTGGCAACATGGATGTTGCAAAACTTGAAGAACTCTATGATGCATTTCGACAAAATCCCATGTCGGTTGAGCCGTCGTGGAGGCAATTTTTCGAAGGCTTTGAATTTGCCAGATACAACTTTCGCGAAGTAGAGCAGGTACCAGCAGGTATCACTGAAAAGATATCCAAGGAATTTAAGGTTATAAACCTAATCAATGCCTATCGGGAGAGAGGGCATTTGTTTACAAAAACCAATCCTGTGCGAACGCGTAGAACCTATCTTCCCACATTAGACATTGAGAATTTTGGGCTTTCCCAAGCTGATCTTTCTACCGTATTTCAGGCAGGCACAGAAGTAGGTATAGGGTCAAGCACATTAGAAAACATTGTTGCATTCTTGCAGCTCACCTACTGCCAAAGTGTGGGGGTTGAATATATGTACATACGGTCGCCTGAGATACATGAATGGCTTCAAACCAAGATGGAGGCAGCTCGCAATTTACCTGTTTTTGATTCAGAGAAGAAATTGGGCATCTATAATAAATTGGCAGAAGCTGTTGGTTTTGAGCAGTTCTTACGCAAGAGATTTCCTGGTCAAAAAAGGTTTTCTTTGGAAGGAGGTGAAGCACTTATTCCCGCTCTCCATACCGTAATCGAAACCGGAGCAGCATTGGGCATACAAGAAGTAGTTTTGGGAATGGCGCACCGAGGAAGGCTCAATGTACTTGGAAACATTATGAAAAAGCCCTTTATGCAAATTTTTAGCGAATTTGAAGGCAAAGAGTATGCTGATGAATCCTTGCTGGGAGATGTGAAATATCACATGGGCTGCTCTTTGGAAGTAGCCACGCAGATAGGAACAAAGGTTGCACTGCATCTTGTGCCAAATCCCAGCCATCTGGAGGCTGTAAATCCGGTAGTTGAAGGAATTGCAAGAGCCAAAGGGGAGCAAAATTTCGCAGGCAATTTTCAGAAAATTCTGCCTGTGCTAATACATGGAGATGCTGCGATAGCGGGACAAGGAATAGTGTATGAGGTGATTCAGATGTCGCAATTGCCAGCCTTCAAAACCGGTGGTACAATTCATTTTGTGATAAACAACCAGTTGGGCTTTACAACAAACTACCTTGATGCCCGCACTGGCACCTATTGTACCGATGTGGCTAAAACCATACAATCGCCCATATTTCATGTAAATGCCGACGATGTGGAGGCTGTTGTGTATGTAATGGAACTTGC
>DMJL01000119.1 GCA_003451785.1 Bacteroidales bacterium | reverse complement strand
GCTGATGCCAGATAGCACTTTGCTAATGGATTATAGGCCAGTTCTTCAACGAAAGAATTGGCGCAAAATGCTTTGCATCGGAGCAGTCCCAATTTATCGTGGGGTCATACATAAAACTTAGGTTAAAGTACGCTATAATAACTGAATTACAGAACATCGAAACCCTATTTCTTGCACAACTATTTTCGCTCAAGCCTGCCATAGGGCTTGGATTTTGGGGATATTTTATTCAATCCGTTGCTGAGAATTAATACCTTGGGCGATAAATCTATAGGGCTTTCTTAGGTTCACAGGGTAAGCAATGAACATAATGTCAGAATTTGACATACCTTTGCCTTAATAAGCATATAATTTTCTATGTCTGAAGTGTTTGACGCTGATACCATTTTTAATCATTGGATTGATAGTTCCGACAAGGATTTCAAAACCATGCTAGATTTGCATGAGACTAAGAATAATCATTGGGCATTATTCATTGGGCATCTTGTTATTGAAAAATTGCTAAAGGCCCTTTACTTGAAAAGAACTAATGTTTATCCGCCTTTAATTCATGATTTAAGAAGAATTTGCGAAAAAGCTTACATAGAACTTGATGACAACCAAAAAATTGTTCTCGATAGCATAAGCCAGTTTAACATTAAAGCAAGGTATGACGACTATAAACAAAGTTTTTATACATTGTGTGCCGACAGTTTCACCAACGAGTGGATATAAAAAATTAAAGATTGCAGGCAATGGATAAAAAAGATGCTATAGGGTTGAGTATTCATTATTTAAACAAGTTGAAGAGTTTAAATATTGGCTTTTCAGAAGTATGGCTTTTTGGTTCTTATGCAACAGGAAGTCAAAATGAAAATAGCGATATTGATATTGCAATTGTGTTAGACGATAGTGTAGCACATTCATTTGATACCGAAATTCAATTGATGATTATTAGAAAAGGCGAAGAAACAATGATTGAGCCTCATGTAATCTCCAAAGAAGATTTTTACAACTGCACCCCTATTGCACAACAAATTATAGATAATGGGATTCGTATTCAATAATCACAAAAACAAACTCAAGAGCAAGATTCAGGAATCCTGAAATATTCTGTGCAGAGCATTGTTAACTGATTTAGCCCACTTAAAACGGCACGGTTCTTTCCACGCGTTTGTTTCTGATAAAGCTGGATACGATAAGGCGGGCATCGCGGTTGTCGGTGGCGGGGTGCAGCAGGTCTTCGATATGGGCAGGAGTGAGTGCTTGTGCTTGTTGGGTTTCGGCATAGCCCATGCTGTGAATCTTACCCCCTTTTATTAGCACCATAAACTTTTCTTCCGAATGCCTTCCGCGGTCAATGATGAGCAGGTTGTTTGCCGGCATGGATGCATGGTGTAGGGCTTTTTGCACCCGGGCGTTGTAGTCGCCAGCAGGTTCCATACCGATACAGGCTCCTTGGCACTGTTTCACAGCATAATGAAAACAAGCACCGGTAGTGCCAAATAGCCCGCAAAGGTTTTGGCAGAGTTGAAACGAGCCAATGAGTTCAAACAGGTATTCCCTGCCTTGCTCCCTATTGGAGAAGGTAGTATAGGGCGCTTCGCTATTGGTGGTCTTGTCTATCCTAATGTTTAGATAGCCCTTCTCATCCTTGAAGCTAAACAAACCGAAATTGAAAAAACTGCGTCTTTGCCTACGGTTGTAGATAGGTTGGTGCTTTTTTATCTCATCCGACTCCAATAGCAGCGCACCCAATTCACTCCCTGTAACTTGGAAGTCCACTTCCTTTATGGCGGTTGCCAGTTCTAAGGCTTTCTTGGTGGCTTGCGACGAGAAATGGCTTACTGCCCTTTTTCTAATGTTGCGGCTTTTGCCGATATAAACAATCTCGTGGTCTTGGTTGAGCAAGTAGTAGATGCCGGTTTCTTCGGGCAGATTGCAAAGAAAATCGGGAATAGGCACTTTGGTTTGTTGATGCATGGTGGGAAAACCGTTGACGAATCCCTCGGGATGTTTTTCCAAAAGGATATCGAACAGCACCGCAGTAGCCATTGCATCGCCGGCGGCTCTGTGGCGGCTGTTATTCACAATATGCAACTCTTTGCACAACTTGCTCAGACCATACGAAGGCAGCCCTGGTAGGAGTTTGCGGCTAAGCTTATAGGTGCAAAGTTGTTTTCTGTTGTAGTCGTAGCCAAGGGATCGAAACTCATTTCGTATGAAGTTGTAGTCGAAGGTGGCGTTGTGTGCTACAAAAATCTTGTCGCGGGTTAGCTCCACTAATTGTCGGGCTATTTCGTAAAACTTAGGGGCATTCATAACCATCGCGTCGGTAATGCCCGTCATACGCGATATAAAAGGTGGAATGCGCCTTTCGGGGTTGATAAGGGTGCTAAACTCCTCAACAATGCGAGTGCCGTCGTGGATAAATACAGCTAGTTCGGTAATCTTATCTCTTGCCGGGTTTCCACCGGTGGTTTCTATGTCAATAATGGCGTACATGGGCTATCAATGCAAGAGCAGCAAAATTATGGAAAATTGCAGGTAAACCATCTACTGCATTAGCATTAAACAAATCTCATTTACTTTTTTGCTACTTCCACATTTTCCTTATCGATGTGCATTTCACACAGAGTAAAAGCCACATCCAACGATGTCGAAGTATCGCTCGATATTATGACATTTTTGTCAATCACCATATTTTCATCCTGCACAATAGAGCTGAATTCGGCATGTTGTTTTCTTCCTATCCCGTCAACCATGTCGTACCTGGTCGCCTTTCTCTCTTTCAGAACGCCGGATTTGACTATTGGCAAGGCTACAAATATGATAGCGGAGAAATTTTTCTATGATGGTCGAATTCACGGATAAGCCTAAGTAGGCAATCATCGTAGGTATCTTCATAAAAACCCGCCGGTATCAAAGAGAGCCTTTCCTTCGGTCAGGATGACAAAATGCCAATCGAGGATTGTCATGCTGAACGAAGTGCTTGCACTGAGCAATGGTTCCACTGAGCGCAGCCGAAGTGTAGAAGTGAAGCATCTCTGTAACACCAT
>DMJL01000289.1 GCA_003451785.1 Bacteroidales bacterium | reverse complement strand
AGGAAGTTTACTTTCTGAAATGCTTCGCCAAGTTTGCGGGCTGGCTGTTTGAGTCGCTCATATTGGGCAGCATCGCCCTCGTAGAAAACCTTCATGCACATAAGCCCAATCACTTCTGCCGAGCCGTATATGTATTGCTGATATTCTTGACGAGTGAAAGTTTTTTTGCTCAAATCCATTTCCATGCTTTTCAGAAAAGCTTCTATCAACTCGCTGTCTATATCAAATCGGTTTACCACATACTGAAAGCTATGCAAAATAGGATTGGTGCTCATACCCTTACGGATGGCTTCAAAAGTCTCCTCGCGAAAATTGTGCAGCAAAGATGATTTGTTGTGGTTGTGAAAAGTATCTACTATCTCGTCGGCAAAACGCACATAACCGTAAATGGCAAAATGGCATCCCTGTATTTTTTATTGAGCAGAACAATGCCTGATGAAAAAGATGTACTGTAGTTTCGTGTGGTTACCTCACTACATTTCAAAGCATTCTTAGTGTACAGATCCATATTTTTTGACAATTTGTTGTGCAACAAGCTTTGAGCTAATCACTGCCATGGGCAGACCAGTGCCGGGAACGGTGGATGCACCTGCATAAAACACATTTGAAAAGACTTCATCAAAGTTCTTGGGTCTGAATCCGCCTATTTGTGATAAATTATGACCTAAGCCAAGCCCACTGCCTTGATAAAGATTAAACTTGTTTTCCCAATCTTCGGGTGTCAATATGGTTTTCGAAACTATATTTTTTCGAAAATCTATACCCACTCTTTCGCAAAAATCCTTCAAAATGTTTTGAGCAACATCCTCCTTGTCGCTCCAATCGGGCTTAAAACGCCTATCGGGAACAGGGCATAGGATAAATAAGCTTTCGCAACCTTCGGGGGCAGCAGCTTGATTGTATTTTGAAGCTACATTCACATAATAATAAGGCTGATTGAGCTTTACGGTGTTTTTGAAAACATTGCTTGAGTATTCCTCAAAATTGTTTCCTAAGAAGTAGTTGTGCAAGGGTATGCTGTCCAACTTGCGATTTATTCCCAAATACATGGTGAATGGCGCTAATGTCCATTGCATTTTGCGGAGTTTGGCATCGGAAAAATCGGGTCTGCGAAACACTTTGTTCCTAAAATAGGCTGCATCTGAGTTAACCACAAACACATCTGCTCGCCAGGTTTTTCCATGTTGGTCAATGAATGATTCTAAGGTTCCATCACTTTTGGATAGAAAATCTAATATCTCCGTGTTGGTGTGTATGGGTATGTTGGCTTTGTTTAATTCTTCTTTCAAACCTTCGACTATATTGTACATTCCACCTTCCACATTATGGTAGCCGTTGTGCACAAGCTCGGTGTACGAAAGTATGGTGTAGATGGAAGGAGTATCGAATGGGGTGGCTCCCAAGAAGAAGGATACCAACGAAAATATTTCTTTCACCTCGCGCGATTCAAAATGGCGATTCATTTCCTGCCAAAAAGACCTGAATAAGCGCGGAGTGTGCTTTAGGGGCACTTTGGTGAGCGTTAGCAAATAATCCAATGTGGAATCATAATTTCTCTTCACTACCAAATTTTCGGTATCATGAAAAAATCTACCAGACGATTGCAGAAACCTTTGCATCTTTCGCTTGAAGTCAGGCTCAATATCGGCAAATTCGGCTGCCAGCTTGTCCATATCGGCATGTATAAAAAACCGACGGTCAGATCCTCTAAAGTTTACTGCATAGAGGGTGTCGAGCTTGTTGAATTGAAACGGCATATTTTCTAATCCCGCATCGGCAATAAATTCGTCGAACTCGTAGGTCATGCTGAAGAAAGTGGGACCCAAATCCCATGTAAATCCATCTTTCTTCAGTTGGTTGAGCCGTCCACCCGGCTGACCATCTTTTTCCACCAACTCCACCTGATAGCCCCTTTTGTGAAGCCTAAGTGCAGCTGTGAGTGCGGCAAGACCACTTCCAATAATGAGTACTTTAGTCATGTAATCAAAAAATTTGTAGTTTTAGCAGATTGTAGGCAATGTGGTTAGCATGAATATAGGCGCATGGCATAATCGTTGCACATTGTTTAATATTTTGTTGTAAATCATAAACAATATCGCCGAGTAATTGTTCACATAATCATTACTACAAAGTGTTTTAAGGTTTTTATGGCATTAAAAGTTGCAGTTATTGGCTCGGGAATAGGTGGCATTGCTACTGCCATAAGGCTTGCAGCAAAGGGCTATAAAGTTGATGTGTTTGAGCAAGCTCCCAATCCTGGAGGGAAAATTAAAGAATTTCGCATCAATGGATTTAGGTTTGATACAGGTCCTTCCCTGCTTACCTACCCCGAATTAATCGCCGAATTGTTTGCATTGTATGGCGATGAGCCAAAGGATTATTTTCAATACATCAAATTAGATGTTTCCTGCAAGTATTTTTGGGACGACGGCACTACAATAGATGCCTGGCAGCAACCCAATCGTTTTGCGCTGGAGTTGGAGAAGGTATTGGGCATTGATAAAAATTGGCTCAATGGATATTTGAAAGATGCTGAGCGGCTTTACGATATTGCAGGAGATACATTTATTTTTCACTCTTTGCATAAGCCTGCCAATTACCTTTCTCGGCCTTTTTTGAAAACCCTACTTTCTTTCCCCGTACTCGATCCTTTGCGCACATTGCACCAACGCAATTTAAACCGATTGAAACACCCCAAGGCAGTGCAAATCTTCGATAGATATGCTACCTACAATGGTTCCAATCCTTATAAAACTCCTGCTACCCTAAGAATGATTGCCCATTTGGAGCACAACATGGGTGCCTGCTTTCCGCACAATGGGATGTATGGCATAATTGAATCTTTGGTAATGTACGCTCAGAGCAAGGGAGTGAAGTTTCATTATATGTCGAAGGTTGAAAAAGTATTGGTTAAAAATCGCAGTGTGCAAGGGATAAAGGTGCATTCAAAAATGTTGCCATTCGATATAGTTGTGAGCGATACGGATATAATGAATTTTTACAATCATTTGCTTAGCGAATATCCTATCCCCAAAAACCAAACTAAGGGGCAGCGATCCAGCTCGGCAATTATATTCTATTGGGGGGTGAAGAAAACCTTTCCGACATTGCAGTTGCACAACATATTGTTTGCCAACGATTATCGAAAAGAATTCGAGCATGTGTTTGTCACGCGCACCCTTACCAACGACCCCACGGTGTATATCTTCATCAGTTCCAAATTGGTAGAGAAAGACGCGCCTGCCGGTTGCGAAAATTGGTTTGTGATGGTCAATGCTCCCGAAATTACTCCCAATGTGGATAGCAATGCCTTAGTTCAGCAGGCAAGGAGCCATGTTTTAGAAAAAATTAAGAGTGTGCTGGGAGTTGATATTAGCCCCGAAATAGTTGCAGAATCGGTGGCTCACCCCCAATCCATAGAAAGGGACACAGGGTCGTATGGTGGCTCTCTCTACGGTTTAAGCTCCAATAATGTTTGGGCTGCATTTAATAGGCATCCAAACTTCTCCAATAAGATTAAAAACCTTTTTTTTGTGGGAGGTAGCGTGCATCCCGGAGGAGGCATTCCCTTATGCTTGGCTTCGGCCAAAATTGTTGACAACGAATTACCCTTGATAAATTAAAAAAATATGCTCCCTAAGATCAACATCTCAAAAATTCTTTTGGTTAAGATTGTTTTGTCAATCTATTATCTCGTTGGGGTGATAGGGTTGCTGCATCCGCTTACCTATGCTCTTTTTCAGCAATTGATTCCCTTCACCCTCATTAGCACCCTTGTGGTCCTTTTGTTTTTTCATGGCAAATGGGAGAAAAGGCATATAGGAGTTTTTCTGCTCCTTGCTGTGTTAGGATTCCTTGTTGAAGTTGTAGGTATTGCTACAGGTTTGGTTTTTGGCGAATATGAATACGGTCATACATTGGGTTTTGAGTT
>DMJL01000042.1 GCA_003451785.1 Bacteroidales bacterium | reverse complement strand
ATCCTTCGATACAGCCAATTTTAACATACTCTTTTTCAAAAATGCACAGAACCACAGGGCGGAAAAAGTGCATTAGGGGCATTTTTATACCATCAAAATTGTTGCTGCTAAGATTTTCAACCTGATTTTTAAGGTCGTAACTAAAGAAACCAAACAGCCAATCGTTGTGGTTGGAATGCCACGATTTTAGTTGAGCGAAATCGTCGGTGCCTAAGGATGTGATTTCAGATTTTGCACCTATTGCAACCACAGCTTGGTACCTATGGTAGGGATCGGTATTGTGATTATTGGAATTAAGGAAACACGAAATGGGAAATCTTTCCTGCCCCCAACCTATTAAATTAAGGGCATGGGAAACATCATAGATGCAAGAAAACTCTTTCCAAATCCGCTTCACTTATCAAAGGATTAAAAAAACGGCTGCACAATAATTCTTGAGCAGCCGCTTATGTGCAATTGCTTTACTTTATTTCCCAAACTTCGCCGCTACGCAACAAATCGTTCACGGATTGAATTTTGGCTGTTTTTCGTGCGTTGTTTATTTGCTCTTCATGAAGGTCGTCGTAGGTTAGATACGGTGCCGACCTGATAACGCCCATTGCTACAGGGAATACCGGTTGCATCATTCTACCAAGCATTCGATGTATTGCCGGGTCTTTGGAGTATTGGTCGTGTACCAAGATGTCTTTTTCGGTAATACCTCCTTCGCCAATGGTAACCACGCCCAAGCCGGTTCCTTTAAGAATAATGCCCTTATTGCGGTTTTTTCCGAAAATCATGGGTTCTCCATGCTTCAAAAACAGCTGCACATCTTCCTTGGTTTCGCGGTTGGCTATGTGTGTATGGGCATTTTCGGCAAATATGATGCAGTTTTGCAAAATTTCTACCACCGATGTTCCATCGTGCTTAGCTGCTTCGTACATTACCTCGGTCATGAGCTTCACATTGTTGTCGATGGCGCGGGCAAAGAAGGTTCCTTGGGCTCCCATTATCAAACCTGCTGTAATAAAGGGGTGCTCAATGGTGCCATGCGGCGAAGTCTTGGTAACTTCTCCCATGGGAGTTGTTGGCGAGAACTGACCTTTGGTGAGGCCATAAATTTGATTGTTGAACAACAATATATTCACATCAATATTGCGGCGCACAATATGAATAAGGTGGTTTCCGCCAATAGCCATGGAGTCGCCATCGCCTGTAGCAATCCATACGCTCAGGTCGGGGTTGGCAATCTTCACCCCGCTGGCAATAGCATTTGCCCGCCCGTGAATTCCATGAAAGCCGTAGGTGTTCACATAATAGGGGAATCGCGATGAGCAACCAATACCCGAAACAAAGGCAAAGTTTTCTTTGCGATACCCAATTTTAGGAAACACATTCTCCACCGCAGCAAGAATTGCGTGGGCGCCACAACCCGGGCACCATTTCACCATCTGGTCGCTTACGAAATCTTCTTTTGTAAGTTCTGTGGGCGACACTTGAATTCTTTTATCCTTGAGCATGATATTTATTCCTCCAACATTTTATTAAACACCTCGGTTAACTCCTGAACATGGAACGGCAGTCCCTGCACCTTGTTGTATTGCAAATACTTAAATTGGGGCATGGTCATTCTCAGATAATTCACAAACTGACCCATATTCAATTCGCACACAACAATTTTCTTAAACTTCCCAAACACCTCTTCGGTATTCTTGGGCAATGGCATGATATGGCTGAAATGTGCAAGGCTAATTTTTTTGCCTTCTTGCTGCATATTTTGCACAGCAGATATCAAAGCCCCTTTTGTACCTCCCCAGCCTACAACGAGCAAATCGCCCGTTTCTTCACCTTCAATCTGCTGAAGCGGAATATAATCGGCTATTTTGTTCACTTTTTCTGCCCTCAGATTTACCATCAACTGGTGATTCTTAGGATCGGTGGAAACTAACCCGTCCACATTGGTTTTCTCAAGCCCTCCAATTCTATGCCTCAAACCTTCCATGCCGGGGAAAGCCCATTCTCTGGCAAGAGATACAGGGTTGCGACGATAAGGCTTATATCCCGGATCGTTGGGTGTAGCCAATGGTGGTTTGATTTCTGGCAAATTGTTTACATCAGGAATTCTAAACAACTCCGAGCCGAAACCTAAATATCCGTCGGTAAGAAGAATTACCGGAGTCATGTGCTCGAGTGATATTTTGGATGCCAAATATGCTGAATAAAAGCAATCTACCGGGCTTGATGCAGCCATTACCACTGCTGGGCATTCGCCATTGCGCCCAAAAAGTGCCTGCATAAGGTCGCTCTGCTCACTCTTGGTTGGCATACCCGTAGATGGACCAGCCCGCTGAACATTGACAATCACCAATGGCAACTCGGCAATCACAGCCAAACCAATGGCTTCGCTTTTGAGCGAAAGTCCAGGTCCTGAAGTAGTAGTTACTGCAAACGATCCAGCAAAGCTTGCTCCAATGGCGGAGCATATTCCCGCTATCTCGTCTTCTGCCTGAAACACTTTAGCACCAAGGGATTTATGCAGCGATAGTTCCATGAGTATCTCCGTGGCTGGAGTTATGGGGTATGACCCCAAGAACAAAGGGCGACCGCTGCGCTCGGCAGCTGCCAAAAGGCCCCAAGCTGTAGCCACATTGCCCGTTACATTGCGATAGAAACCTTTCTCCAGATTTGACGGCCCCACCCTAAATGTGATATTCACGGCCTCCATGGTCTCCGAATAATTGTAACCTGCAATCAAAGCAGCCTTATTGGCTTCCTTTATTTCGGGTTTGCCTTTGAATTTTTTATCAATATACCCCAGAGTGGATTCCAGACTTTTGTTGAAAAGAAAGAACACCATGCCCAACACGAACATATTCTTAGTTCGTACTGCCGACTTTTTATCAATCTTATGATCGCGAAGGCACTCTTGGGTAAGAAGAGTAATGGGTGCCTGAATGATATTGTAAATACTCAAACTACCATCTTGCAGTGGATTTGTGGTATAACCAGCCTTTTCAATGGCCTTTTGGTCGAAAGTAGAGGAATCAACCACCAATGTGCCACCGGGTTTGGCCCATTTTAAGTTTGCTTTTAGGGATGCGGGGTTCATTGCAACCAACACATCGCAAAAATCTCCAGAAGTGTAAATCTTCTTCTGCCCTAAGTGCACTTGGAACCCACTCACTCCAGCAACGGTATTGTGGGGGGCGCGAATTTCGGCTGGGAAGTCGGGAAAAGTAGCCAAGTCGTTGCCCGATTCTGCTGCAGCTTCAGAAAAAAGTGTGCCAGTGAGTTGCATTCCGTCGCCGGAATCGCCAACAAACTTCACCACAACATCTTCCAGTTCAATGATGTTTCTTGAGTCAACCATAATAAGATAAATTATGTATTTAAGTCTAATCTGTAAAATATAAACCCGCTATCGGTTTTGGCTGCGAAGTTAGATGTTTAATTTTTAACACATAAGAAGTGCCAATTAAATTTCGCTGCTATGCTTAATTTAGAACCGTTCCAAATTTAGGGTTTGCTCACGATTTTGTTGTATGGCAATAATTAAACCCCATATCTTTGCAACGCGATGTAATCCTATTTATGAACAATAAAACACTAAACCATGGCTTATGTAATTAATGACGACTGCACTGCCTGCGGCAGCTGCATTGACGAGTGTCCGGTTGAGGCTATCAGCGAGGGCGATATTTACAAAATTGATGCCGATTTGTGCACTGATTGCGGTGTTTGTGCAGATGTTTGTCCGGTAGAAGCAATACACCCAGCATAACGACCAACTTTTCGCCGTTATGAAAAACTAAAACCCGTTTGCAAAACGGGTTTTTTTATTGCTCTACTTGTAGTAGTTTTGCGAATCAACTTCTTGTTTATGGGGCAACACGAGAATACGGGTGGGGTAATGACTTTTTGGAAGCACCTTGAGGAACTTCGATCGCATTTGCTACGATCGGGGATTGCCGTAATGGTTTTCGGATTGCTTGCTTTTATCAACAAGGATTTTCTTTTCTCCAGAGTAATACTTGCCCCAAAAGAACCCTTTTTCTTTACCAATAGACTGTTTTGCTATCTTGCCGAAAGATTTTCTACCCCGGCACTTTGCATCAACAGCACTCCACTAGAAATTATCAATATTGATATGGCTGGGCAATTTACCACCCATGTGATGATTTCCATCACTGCCGGCATTATTCTGGCAATCCCCTATCTGGTTTGGGAGATTTGGCGGTTTATAAAACCCGGATTAACCAAAAAGGAACTTGCTGCTTCCAAAGGTGCAGTGGTTGTGATAAGCGGTCTTTTTTTATCGGGCGTGCTTTTTGCATACTTTTTCATTGTGCCTCTTTCCATAAACTTTTTGGGAGGCTACCAAGTAAGCGCAATGGTGGAGAATCAAATTGCACTGCGCTCCTATATATCCTTGGTTACCACACTATCGTTGGCAACCGGACTGGTGTTTGAACTTCCTGTTTTTGTATATTTTCTTAGCAGGGCTGGCATACTTACTCCAAAGGCACTTAGAAAAAACAGAAAGATAGCCGCAATCCTCTTAGTAACCCTCTCGGCAATCATCACTCCGCCCGATGTGATCAGCCAGATCTTGGTGAGCATACCCCTGTACCTCCTTTATGAAGTGAGCATAAAAGTTGCCGACCGCGTGGAAAGAAACAAACTAAGGGAGTAAGCGATGTAACATTCTTTTCCTTTTTTCTGCCCATTAGTAACTTCGCAAGTTGTCCTTTTACCGTTCTTTGAACAAAACACCCCTTCTTTCTATTTAATAAATTGCCAATTATTGTTTTATCCCAATCAAATCACACAGTATGAATAATGCAATTTTTCAGTACAGTCGCCCCCAGAATGAGCCTATCAACTATTATTTGGATAACACACCCGAAAGGAAAGCGTTAGAACAAGAGATTGAGCGACAATCGTCAACGGTGGTAAAAATACCTTTGATAATCGGGGGCAAAGAAATATGGACTTCAAAGACCACCCAGGTAGTAATGCCCCACAACCACAACCATGTGTTGGCTACTTGTTGCTTAGCTGGCGAAGAAGAAGTAAAGCTAGCCGTTGAAGCCGCTCTAAATGCACAGAAGCAGTGGTCGAACATGTCGTGGGTAGAGCGGGTATCCATTACGCTGAAAGCGGCAGAGTTGATTGCAAAGAAATACCGTTATTTGATAAATGTTGCAACTATGCTTGGTCAAGGCAAAAACGCATTTCAGGCCGAGATAGATGCTGTATGCGAAACCATAGACTTTTTGCGCTTCAACGCACATTTTGTATCAGAGATTTACAATGAGCAGCCACATTCCGAGCCGGGCGTGCTCAACAGAATAGAATACAGACCATTGGAAGGCTTTGTGTTTGCCATAAGCCCATTTAATTTCACGGCAATTGCTTCCAACTTAGTGCTGGCACCGGCAGTGGTGGGCAATACCATTGTTTGGAAGCCATCAAGCACATCGTTGCTTTCCAATTATTACCTGATGAAAATTTTCCAAGAAGCTGGTTTGCCCGATGGAGTTGTCAACTTTTTGCCCGGGAGTGGTTCTACCATTGGCAATGTGGTTTTGAATCATAGAAGTTTGGCTGGAGTGCATTTTACCGGAGGCAATGCCACCTTCAATCAAATTTGGAAAACTGTAGCCAACAATTTAGAAAACTACCGCACCTATCCCAGATTGGTAGGCGAAACAGGAGGCAAGGATTTCGTAATGGTTCACCCTTCGTCGGATGCTACCGAAGTAGCTACTGCATTGGTAAGAGGGGCATTTGAATATCAGGGGCAAAAATGCTCGGCTGCATCTAGGGCTTACATTCCTGAAAGTTTGTGGGAGCCTATAAAGCAACTGATGGGCCAAAAACTGCATTCCATAAAAGTTGGGCGACCTGAGAATTTCACGCATTTTGTAAATGCTGTGATCGACAACAAAGCCTTTGACCGCATTATGGGCTACATTCAGTTGGCTAAGGAATCGCCGGCAGCAGAGATTGTTTTTGGAGGCACAGGCGACAATTCCATAGGGTATTTTGTAAATCCAACGGTTATTAAGACCACCGACCCCTACTTCACCACCATGGAAGAAGAGATTTTTGGCCCGGTGCTTACAGTGTATGTTTATCCCGACCATCAATACACGGAAACGCTTGCCATTTGCGACAACACATCGCCCTATGGACTTACGGGAGCCATATTCTCGAAAGACCGTTATGCCATGGTGGAAGCTTGCTCTGCATTAAGGTATGCAGCCGGCAATCTGTATTTCAACGATAAACCCACCGGGGCAGTCGTAGGCCAACAACCCTTTGGAGGCGCAAGGCAATCTGGCACCAACGATAAGGCAGGGAGTTATCTCAACCTGCTAAGATGGATAAATCCACGAACTATTAAAGAGACATTCTTGCCGGCCGTGGATTACCGATATCCCACTATGATTGATTAACAGCAACTTACTGCTGAACATTTTAAATCCCGATGGTGCTTTCCCTCCTTTGGAAATGGTGCTATCGGGATTTTCTTATGGATGTATGGTCATTTCGCCCCTCAAGGGGATTTGGAAGTAGTGCTTTATGTTTTCTGTGGAGTACTCATTGCCCAAAAGA
>DMJL01000010.1:1796-3224 GCA_003451785.1 Bacteroidales bacterium | reverse complement strand
CTCACCCCTGTGATTTGCCCGATAGAAAAGGTGCATATTCCTGAAATCGGTGTTGGGGATATATCCCCCGGAACCCGATCGGCTGATGGAAAGGTGATGCCCTACATTGCCCGTAGCAAATCCGCCGGAAACTCCACCCACAAAATAACCGTACTCACCTGCTGTGAGGCTTGCCCTAAATTGGGGTTCGCCCGGCTCGCGGGTAATGATGTTTATTGCACCGTTAAAAGCATTAGGCCCGAAGATCCTTGCTCCCGGACCCGATAATACTTCGATGCGCTCTACACTCTGAAGATCTACCGGCAAGTTGAGTTTGTGATGACCGGTTTGGGGATCGCTGATATTGATTCCATTGAGGAGTATCAGCGTTTGGTCGAAGGTGCCGCCCCTAATCCCAATATCGGACTGTATGCCCTTGGGACCGCGGGTTCTTACATCAACCCCTCTAACATTTTGAAGCAATGAGGGGATGCCGGCATTGACCGACCGCTCAATTTCTGCGCGGGAAATCACCTGCACTACCCTCATCAGCTCCGATTGAACTACCGGCACTCGGCCGGCACTTACTACAACCTCTTCCAACTCCATCTCCCTCACCGACTCCACAACAGCAACTGTATCGCTGCCCTTTTGTGCTAATGCCGGCTGAAGAATAATGGAGCATCCCAACCCTAAGACCCCAATGCGAACCACACGACTCAAGCTCATAAAAGCAGCAAAAGCAGAGCGAGTCCAACGCTTGAAGGTAAAGGGCGAAAAGGTTGCACCTTTAATCAAACAAAGCATAATAGATAGTTTTAGTTAAACAATCCGCAAAACTAAAACTTTTCGGTTACTCTAAGCAGGTTTTAATCTCTCATAAATGGGCATTACGATAAGCATCATGCCCAAAAAGAATACGGAGTCTTCTATTGGAATAGTTCCCAAGCGGATACCCAGGTTTTGGGTGTCATCATAGCTCACCACAGGCACACCTGTGAGAATTCCATTTACAATAAAAAACGGGATGAGAGAGATAAGGAAAGTTACATAAAAATGACTCATCCATGTTTTGTGGCTACCCAAAAACGGCTGAATCACAAAGAGCATGCCCGCTGTGAGCATCACAACAGTGGTATAGACCCTGTCGTAAAACTCAATTCCAACAATTATCAAAAAAGTGCCAACCATAAATGCTATGTACTTTGCAACTTTTGGGAAACTAATTTTTGGAAGAAAGTATTTTACAACCTCATACACAAAAACCACACAATAAGGTATTACAATAAAGAACAACCATTCTTCGAAAGGCAGGTCGAGAATATAGAATCCTAACACTCTGTCGGGGGCAAAACTCCAAATTTCGTTTCGGGTAAACACGATGTCCCAAGGTATGTAAACGAGCATCATAGCAGCGATACCAGCAAAAAGGGCACGCCAATATTTTTT
>DMJL01000010.1:0-1419 GCA_003451785.1 Bacteroidales bacterium | reverse complement strand
CAATAGCAGGAAATATGTCCACTGTTCCATGGTAATTTATATTTTTGGGATGATTAACAAACACTTTATCAACTGCCAAAGAAACAAAATGGTACAATTAATGTTTAATCCATGCGGCAAAACATAAAACAAAATATTTTACAAAAAATCAGCAACCACTTAAAATCATGGGAGTATTTATAGCAATTCTTATACTATTTGTGTGGGCAGGTCATTTAGCTTATTCACTGCTATTTGTGGAATTGGATTTGACCAATCCATGGATGTATTTGCATATTATTTTGCAAGGATACTTATACACGGGACTTTTTATAACTGCCCACGATGCCATGCACGGCAATATTCATTCATCTATGCAGGTAAACACAGTATTGGGAACCATAGCGGTTGCATTATTTGCAGGGATGTCATACAAGAGGTTGTTAAAAAACCACAAGTTGCATCATTTGCACCCTGCAACTGAAAACGATCCGGATTTTTATGTGAAGTCGCAAAATTTTTGGGTGTGGCTCGTGGTTTTCTTTATGCGATACCTCACCGTTTTTCAAATTGTAATCATGGCTGTAAAATACAACCTCATGGTGCATGTTTTCAATCTTGAGCCTATCTCGGTTTGGATTTTCTGGGCTTTGGCAGCCGTATTAGGGTCGTTGCAGCTTTTTGGTGTTGGAGTCTATTGGCCACATAAACTGCCCCACACCCACGATATGGGAATACATAAAGCCCGCACACAGCCTAAAAATCACCTATGGGCTATGGTGAGTTGCTACTTTTTTGGCTACCACCTTGAGCATCACAATAATCCCCGAATTGCATGGTGGCAGTTGTTCAAATCAAAACCATAACCAACTAAACCAACCCATTGGCATAATGGAATATAGCCGGTAATCCGCCGGTATGCCAAAAAAGCACTTTGGAGTTTGGTGCTAGTTGTTTGTTTTTCAAAAAATCCATCATTGCAAAGAAGGCTCTCGCCGTGTAAACGGGGTCGAGTAAAATACCCTCGGTGGTTGCCAATGTGATTATAGTTTCTTTTTCGTGGGGCGTAAGTATTCCGTAACCTGCTTCATCGTATCCATCCACTACTGCCACATCTTCTTGACTAAAGGAATGCGTTCTGCTGTGCAATTGATTGTGCTGCAAGCATAGGTCTAATGCTTTTTGTGCTAAAGGCAATGCATCGGCCTCGGATTTCTGAATACTTACGGGCATTAGCCGTGCATTTAGTGCAAATTGATGTTTGCCTGCAACGATACCGGCCTGCGTACCTGCAGAACAAGATGCAAAGAAGATATAATCGAATTGCACACCCAAAGCTGTTTGCTGCAGGCACAATTCTTCTACAGCATCCATATACCCTTGCATTCCCACAACATTTGAGCCCCCGATGGGTATAACATAAGTTTTCTTTTGGCGGGT